>VEXF01000004.1 GCA_009391275.1 SAR202 cluster bacterium AD-804-J14_MRT_500m
GGACAATGAAAGAGCTAAAGAAGACTTATCATCACATATCGAAGAAAATGGCTGGGGCCACCGTGACATTTCGTATCGCATAAGGGACTGGTTAATATCGCGACAGCGCTATTGGGGTACCCCTATCCCAATAGTTTACTGCGAAAATTGTGGCGAGGTGCCCGTCCCAGATGACATACTCCCAGTAGAGCTCCCGCATAGAACCGAGTTCAAGCCTACAGGGAAGTCCCCCTTAGCAGGGAACGAAGAGTTCGTCCGCTGTAGCTGTCCAAAGTGTGGCGGACCTGGCAGGCGCGAAACAGACACCATGGATACTTTTGTGGATTCATCGTGGTATATGCTGAGATTCGCCAGCCCAGACTACCAAGATGGACCGTTTGATCCTACAGCTCTTTCGGAATGGCTTCCGGTAGATCAATATACTGGAGGCGCCGAACATGCCGTAATGCATCTGTTGTACGCCCGCTTTTTTAGTAAAGCGTTGCGCGACCTTGGATTGGTCGATTTTGGAGAACCATTCCTCAGACTTTTTAACCAAGGGACCATAATCTCAAGTGGCACCAAAATGAGCAAATCAAGAGGAAATGTGATCAACCCAGATGATTACGTTAATTCGCTAGGAGCCGACGTTGTACGAACCTACCTCATGTTCCTAGGGCCATGGGAACAAGGTGGAGATTGGACTGATACTGGGATCAATGGGGTGGCACGTTGGATGAATAGAGTGTGGGACCTTTGCAGGCGTGACGTCACAGAATTGCCATATACCGTCGACGCCACAGCATCTACCAACACAAAACGTAAACTTCATCAGACAATCAAGAAAGTACACCACGACCTAGATGGATTTAAGTTCAACACCGCTATTGCCGCATTGATGGAGTTATCTAATCATCTAAGCCGTGTTTGGGAACAAAGACAGATAGATCAACCTACTTGGAACGAGTGCATTGAACAATTTCTTCTCATGATAGCCCCGTTCGCTCCACATATCTCGGAGGAATTATGGAACCTGACAGGTCACGAATACAGCATACACAACCAACTCTTCCCCACTTGGAATTGTTCTTTGACCGCTGAAGAGATTATAACCTTAGTAGTTCAAATAAACGGCAAACTACGTGACCGTATCCAAGTGCCCGCAAGCATCACCCAAAAAGAGGCCGAAGAGCTGGTGCTGAGCAGCCCCAAGATCCAATCCCAAACACAACATCGGGTTGTGAAAAACTTGATTTACGTTCCTGGACGATTAGTTAACGTAGTCCTAGCGTAACAGAACAGTCTGATACGTTCTCCGCCAATCTGCTGCCAATGACTAAAGTCTCTGCTCAAGATTGTTCTCTAATTGATTGTAATATACTAATCATATCGGGTTCACCTCCACCCTCGATTTTTAATAAATATCTCCGACCTCCATGACGAGCTTTTATTCGAAAGTTTAGGGAAGCGCTCGAACCCCCTCATAGCTGACGCAATATTATCTTCTTTTAAAAGATCTCTAAAACCTAGGATCAGACCAGCTCTCTGGAATAAAATTTATAGTGTCTCATTAAATCTAGCCCCCCGAGTGTAATACGAGGAAAGCTAATCGCCAATCTCAAATTCAGATCTCCTATATTCCATGTACTATGGAATAGGAATTTCCGGCTTCTATGGTCTGTAGGCATGCTCAGCGCCATGGCGGAAATATCTGAGATATTAGTCATGGGATGGCTAATTCTTAGACTAGATGGCACTGTTTGGCAGGTAGCCATGGTAGGGGTAAGTCGAACTGCAGTGATGTTTGCCATGGCCTTGGTAGCTGGTGCCATCGGTGACAAGTTCAACCGAGCGCGTATCATCCAAATTGTTCAGCTAGTTCAACTCGGCCTAGATTTCGGCATACTTATATTACTATTTTCAGGAAATATCCAACCCTGGCATTTGTATACCTTGGCAGCCTTGCGTGGCGGAGCGCGAAGTTTCGATCACACGAGTTGTCGGTCTTTGATGTTTGATGTAGTCGGGCCCAAATATCTGGTCCAGGCTGCGTCACTTAGCACTATGACCTACAGCAGCGGGAAAATCCTGGGACCGCTTTTAATGGGTTTACTCCTCCAATTCACTGATTCACCTATTAGCGCTTACATCGCATTGGCTTTCATTCATTTCACAGCATTGATCTCTGCGCTATCAGTCCGCGGCCAATTTATGCATCAAATCTTGCCTAATCGACCGGTTATAGGATCTATAAATGAAGGTCTAAAATTTGCATTCAAAAGCCAGCCTATTTTGGCTGTTTTACTCACGTCTATCTTTATGAACGTAGTATTCCAATACAACGTTTTCATCCCAGTAATAGCTGAAGATTACCTACATGTAGGTCCCGGATTAATGGGATTGCTGGGTTCAGCAGATGGGGTGGGAACTGTAATAGGCGCCATAGTAGTCGGGACAATGGCCAAGAGGTTTTCGCGTCATGGGCAGGTATTCCTACTGGGATCGGCTGGAGTGGCCGTATTTCTTTTGCTTTTTGCCCTATCGCCTTGGTATATCCTGGCTTTATTTATGTTGTTTTTGCTAGGAATGTTTCAGGTGGGCTTTGCCACAATGCAAAGCGGGATCCTGATGATGGCCAGCCCGCCGCCTTATCACAGTCGGGTGTTCGGAGTTCAACAATTGGCGATTGGAATAGGACACTTCGGAGTGTTAGAGATTGGTGCCCTGTCAACTGCTTTGAGTCTTCCAATAGCATTGGGGGTAAATTCACTCATCGCATTAATATTTTTAGGAATTATAGCGTTGACATTCCCCGTACTACACCATTCTATCAAACGGATGGATTAGCACGCCCATTGTATGGCACGTCGAACCAGATATAGACCAAATAATGGATTATATCGATCAGGTTTCTATGCTGAAAACGTTTTAACTATCAACTTGGTGTGCCAACCTGTGGACTGCATCCCATTCTTCTTTAGTCACTGGTTGGACAGACAATCGGGAACCTTTTCGTAGCAACATCATATCTTTTAGATCGGCAACCCTGCGCAGCATATCTAGAGTCAATGGTTCTTGAAATCGCTTTTTGCTCTGTATATCCACCATGTACCAGACAGGAGAGTCTGGACTACTTTTGGGATCTGGATGATCTGAATTCTGATCCCAAGCCGTATAGTCCGGATAACCACTTCTCACTACTACTGCAGTGCCAATCACTGCCATAGGTTTCACTGTACTATGATAAAAGAGAACCTCGTCTCCCTCTTTGATTTCATCTCTCAACAGATTTCGTGCTTGAAAATTACGCACTCCATCCCATTCCGCTACCCCATCGCTTACTAGATCATCGTAAGAGTACGCCGAAGGCTCTGATTTAAACAACCAGTATCGATGCACCATTCTCTACGCTTTCACTTCTGCAGAGATCCAATCCTCTATTGGTGTTGTGGAAACTAGATGCCGTTGCAGATTCATCTCTTTAGAGCTGAACCCTAATGCCAACCCTACTAATTGTGGCAGGTGTAGAATTGGAACATTTATCTCTTGTCCCTTGTGGGCAGCTGCGTCCGCTTGTTTACCATCTAGTTCTAGATGACATAGCGGGCATGGAGTCACCATTGCCATCGCTCCCTTTTCTTTGGCGTCCAATATGTGATCTCCGCACATCGCCAACGAATTCTCTTCATTTGACGTAAGTATTGGGAACCCGCAACACTTACCCCGGCCAGAGCTCCTAATCGCTTTTCCACCCAAAGCTTCTATTACGTCCTCCAACGCCGTTTTACGTGTTTTTTCAAACTCCTTAGGTACCATCAGTTCTGGCGGACGCTTCAAGTAGCATCCATAAAAATGCGCTATTGGCATTCCATTCAAAGGCCGGACCACCATTTCTTTCAATTTATCCAACCCGTGATCCTCTACAATTGCCCAGAGCATGTGTCTAATATCTGTAGTACCTTTGTACTCTAATCCCTCTTCTAACAGAAATTTTTGGTTGATCTGATTCCTATATTCGTCATCCTTGAGCCTATGATTGGCTTGTGTCATAACACCTTGGCAGGTGCTACATATAGTCATAATCGGGAGGCCCATTGCTTCCGCCTTGGCAAAAGTACGAGCATTAATAGGATCTGAGACTTCACGACTGAGGACTCCTGCCCCAGTACAACCAACATCTTCCATCTCGATCAACTCAAACCCAAGCTTATCGGCCACTGCCCGAGTAGCAGGATAGAGTTCCGGTGCACCCCCTTGTGAAACACAGCCAGGGAAAAATGCATATCTCATTTGCCATTCCCCTCCCATTTATCGAAGATACGCTTAATGCGTTCGGCGCCAGGCCGTTTTTTATGGAATATATAGGGCATTGGACGTTTGCCTTTCATTCCTGCTTTTATGGCGAATGGAAGCAGTTTCAGCAGACCCTTTATATTGGTGTACCCTTCTGTCTCAATCGCTAGCCTTCCTTCATCCAGCCAACCATGTGACTTGACCGAGGCAGCAAAGCTTTTGTAATGGTTCACTACACTAGCCGGACCAGCCTCATTTTTAATAGCTTTGTCGTGCATAGCAAAAATTCTATCTGTAGGTTCGATGTATTTAGGGCAATGCTCACTAGCCTCAAAGCAGTGAGTACAATCCCACATCCCCCGTTTCATGCTCAATTTTTCCAAACGATCTTTGGTCCGGTTATCTCTAGTATCAAATATGACTCTGTAGGCTTTAGTCAAAGCAGCTGGACCCAAGAACGTTTTATCCACATCTATCACAGTACATCCAGTGTCACACAAGCCACATTGGGTACAACTCATCGCTTCTCTCAGGTCTTGAACAGTCTCGTTGCTCATGACATGCTCTGCACCATCCGGAGGTTTTGTCGTTTCCACCCACGGTTCGACCGCTTTAAATTTTGCCCAATGAAAGGTATCAGCATCGTACATCAAGTCTTTTACGATTTTAACCTGCTTAAGAGGGGCGAGTTCAATAGGACCATCTTTGGCTCCTTTCATTCCTTTTGATACTGGTGTACGACAGGTGACAGCCCCTTTCCCATTCACATTCATAGTACAGTCCCCACAAAAACCCGCACGACAGCCAGCCCGAAAGGCTAAGGTGCCATCTTGCTCTTCCCTTACCTGAATCAGTGCATCTAATACCGAGGCATTTTTATCCACGTCGACTGTGTACTCGCGATCTTCAACTTTTGCTTCGCTGTCAGGATCATATCTCTTTATCTTGAAGGTTACTTCCATGATTATCGCATTTCTCCTTGTTTCCAGTGCGTTACAACAACTGGCTTATTCTCTAACCTAGGTCCATCTGGAGAATACGTAGCAACTATATGCTTATGCCAGCCGGAGTCGTCTCGTTCCGGAAAATCGATTCTATAGTGAGCACCCCGACTCTCTTGTCTGGCCAAGGCCGATGCTACCGTTACTTCTGCAGCATCTAACATGAAACCCACTTCGATGATCGCAGTTAGTTCCATGTTATAAGTAGCGCCGGTATTCGTCACGCCAATCTCAGCCCAACGGGCCTTGAGATTGGATATTATTGACCTTGCGTTTTGGAGTCCTTTTTCATCCCTAAATATACCGACGTTTGAGTTCATCACCTCGGCAAGGTTCCTGCGAATAATGCCAGCCGAATCTTGGCTCTGCTTTCTAGATGCAACTTGATTCAACCGTTGTGTCTCTTCTTTAACGAGGGAATCGTTCATGTTACCGGCCGGCGTATTAGAAGAATATCGTGATGCCGATTCACCGGCCCGGCGGCCAAAGACAACACACTCCAATAGTGAATTTCCGCCTAACCTGTTAGCACCATGTGTGCCGGCACAAGCACATTCCCCGGCAGCAAAGAGCCCATCTATCGATGTAGCACCGTTTATATTTATCTCTATTCCGCCCATTGGCCTATGCATCGCTGGGCTTACCGGCACTAATGACTCCGCAGGGTTTAATCCATGTAAGTCATCTAATAGCCATCCGGTTTCCCTGAGCCTGTCGGATATAACATCTCGCCCTATATGTCTCATGTCCAGGAAAACATGGCCGTCTTCACCTCTCCCATCAAGTATTTCTTGTTCCACGGCTCTAGCACACACATCTCTTGGCGCTAACTCCATCGCATCTGGGGACACAGAAGACATGAATCTATTGCCTTCTTTATTAACAAGATAAGCGCCTAGACCTCTTGCCACCTCAGTAATCAACAACCCTCTCCCAGGTAACGTGGTTGGGTGAAACTGTATCATTTCCATATCCATCAAAGACGCCCCAACCCTATAAGCCAGCGAGACGCCATCTGCAGTGGCAGTTAAAGAATTTGTACTTGGTGTATACATGCGACCTAGATTGCCAGTGGCTAACACAACTGCTTTTGCATAGAATAGTTCAATATTCCCGCTTCTGTGATCCCTAGCGAGTACTCCTTGACACTTACCTTCTTCCATTATCAGCGAAGAAACTAGCCAGTCATCATATGTAGGTATCTCCTCACGAATAATCTGTTCATATAAGACTTGTAGAATCACATGTCCAGCCGAATCGCCCACAAAACATGTGCGTGGGTGGGAAGCGCCAGCGAATTGCATAACATCTATCTTCCCTTGGCCATCTCTGTTAAAAATCACACCCATGTTTTCTAGAGAAACAACATCTTCCCTTGCATCTTTACACAACGCTTCCACGGCATCTTGGTTGTTCAAAAAACCACCAACCCTGATGGTGTCCTGTGCATGGACACCCCAAGAATCGTCAGGCTTTGTGGCAGCATTAATCCCGCTGTGAGCACCACAAGAATGGCTGCGCATAGGGTGTGTTTTGGATACCACGGCCACATCTACACCAGCAGCCTTGGCACTCAGGGCAGCTCGCAACCCCGCGAAACCACCTCCCACTACAATTACATCATGCTGTGGCAAGAGACCTCCGTTTCATACATTCCGGTTTCTCAAGATTCGTTCCCGTGAACGGGTCTCATTGTAAACATTCCTAAATTTTTGTGTCAACGTAGAGATTCCGTCGATCCACAGAAAGTCATATCCTCTGCCGGGAATTGGTGTCATTTCCCTCACAAAGGCAACTCATACCATTTTTTGATTGGGTATTCAAATATCTCAGGCACTATAACAACACATGTAACAAGTTGCATTCACAAGTTGTTCACGTGCCGGAATACAACTTGTTGAACCACAATCGTCAGCAATTTCACCAATCCAACCCTTCCTTAAAATGTCTGTCACCAAGTATTTAGCACACAGCAAAACCCACCTTGCCCCTTCATAGTGTCTGGTGCTATGATCTGACCTCAGGCAGTGTAGTGAACAAACGTCGGGTGGATATCACCATCCAAACAGGCTTCCATCCGTTTTTATCACAGGATTGGATCCGGCAGGCGGCTCTCAGTGCGCTCGCCGCAGCTATCCCGCACCAATCCTGTCACCTGGGCGTGGCTGTGTGCGACGATAATACTATTAAGCAACTTAATCGGGATTACCGGGGCATGGATGCCGTGACCGACGTTCTTTCATTCTCAACACACTACTCTGGGTCATGGCAAGGTGAACATAGCCATCGGTCAGACGAAGCCTTTTATCAAGAACCTTTCGTGATGCCAGTCGAAAACGAGGAATTCATAGGAGAAGTAGTGGTCAGCTTTCCTCAAATGTGCCGGCAAGCCGCCGAATCATCGACATCACAGAAAAAAGAAATGGCTTTCCTAGTTATTCACGGAACCCTTCATCTATTAGGTTACGACCACGAAAAACCTGAGGAAAAGGCCGCTATGGAATCTAAAGAACAGGAAGCAATGTCAAAAGTCATTTAAGTCAGGACCATTCCACTAAATAGATTGAGTAGATTAGATTGAATAACCAAGTGCTTTATCGGAAATGGAGACCGCGCAGATTCTCTGAATTGGCTGGACAAGAGCACGTCACTACAGTTCTACAGCGGGCTCTGCAACAACAACGTGTTGCGCATGCTTATCTGTTCTGCGGACCTCGAGGCACTGGGAAAACAACATCAGCCCGAGTGTTGGCTCGCGCTATTAACTGTCTTACCCCACAAGGTTCTGAGCCTGACAACCAATGTGCAATGTGCAGAAATATTGATCAAGGGCAAGCTTTAGATCTCATCGAAATGGATGCCGCCAGTAACCGTGGCATAGATGAAATACGCAGTCTCCGAGAAAAAGTACATTTTGCCCCGGCAGAAGGAAAATACAAGGTTTACATTGTTGATGAAGCTCACATGCTCACTGAAGCTGCTTCGAACGCTTTCCTGAAAACTCTTGAAGAACCCCCACCCCATGCGATTTTCGTTCTTTGTACGACAGAACCGCACAAGATACTTCCCACCATAATCTCTCGATGCCAGAGATTGGACTTCCGACGAATTTCCACTACGGTGATGGTAGAAAGACTTCAATTTATTTGTCAGGCAGAAAACATAGAAGCAGATCCCAAGGTTCTTGAAATTTTAGCTCGGTCTGCAGAAGGCAGCCTCCGTGACGCCGAGACCCTGCTGGAGCAAATGATAGTTTCTTACGGACAAACATTAGAGCTCCAACACGTACAACAATCCCTCGGAATGACCCACAGCCAAACAGCAAAGGATCTCGCCAACTATCTGGTAATGGGAAACATCCCAGCAGCTTTAGGAACTATCGGCCGTGCATCTAGAGATGGGTCTGACATTCAACAAATCCATCGCCAATCGATAGAGCTTGTGCGCGGTCTTATGTTAGTTCTTTCGGGCGCAGGAGATACGATAGATTTGGATATGGACACCTTGAAAGAAATAGAGGAGTTATCTACTAAAACCACAATGCGTACTGTGATGGCTTGTCTGAAAGCGCTGGCTGAGAGTCGGATACACTCCGATTCAATTCCTTCACTTCAGTTAGAGATGGCTGTGATGGAGACTGCTTTTACAATCATTCCAGACGTTAACAACTCTGATAAAAACGGTGGAACAGAACTACCGGTCGGCATAAATTCGAGCCAGAATACAATATCTACAATGGCGCAACCGAACCAACGTGTACCTGCTGAACACAAATCTCCGCCACACAAAATGGCTATGCCTACCAGCAAACACGCCGAAGAACCGGCTTTGATGTCGGTCGAGACTGAATCACCAACAAACCCAGACAACATAACAGGAGACCTGGTCCCACCGGAAACCTGGAACCAAGTAGTCCAACAACTGCGCCGACAGAAAGGTAAACGTTTTTTTCTGGGGGCCCTTTTAAAGGATTGCAAGGCCCCCTATATCGAGAATGGCGCCATGGTGCTTCCATTTAATTACCGATCAAATAAAGAGCGGATGGAAGAAGAACTTCAAGAACTTTCTAGCCGCCAGGTCATTGAGAGTGCGCTGGAACAGTTTTTAGGTAGTTCATATGAACTTAGGTTAACTTTGCGAGATGGCGGATCCAGCGGGGGCATGTCGGCCTCGGCGACCAGCCCTTTAGTACGTTCTGCCAGAGCCATGGGTGGCCGAGTAATAGAGGAGAAACGACTAGATGAATAAGAATATGCTCAAGCAAGCCCAGCAACTACAGGCCCGGATGGCCAAAGCTCAAGCTGAACTAGAACAATCAACTGTAGAAGGAAGTGCTGGGGGCGGAGTTGTGAAATTAATCATGACTGGAAAGCAAACTGTGGAGTCCGTAGAAATTGCCCCAGAAGCGACCGAAGACATCGAAATGCTCCAAGATCTCGTATTGGCTGCAGTAAACGATGCCGCGCAAAAAGTCCAACAACTAGCGGCCGACAAGATGGGAGCAGTGACCGGAGGCATGAAAATACCGGGGTTATCCTAACGCCAAAAAGCTATCATCTTTCGCTGGAGAAATCGAGTCCTCATACACATCAAAAGCTCTCGGATTAGTTTAGTTTTCGTTCCATGACTCGGTCCAGAGCATCAACTATGTTGGTTGTCGCAATATTGTACTTCTCCATCAGTTGTGCAGGCTTGCCAGACTCAGCATACCCACTAAGAGCAACCATTTCCATTGGCGTAGGTGCCCTGCGAGCTAAAATTTGTGCGACGACACTTCCCAGTCCACCATGTAGTAGGTGCTCCTCGGCAGTCACTACCGCACCTGTGAGAATTGCAGCATCCACAACGGAATCTTCGTCCAAAGGCCTTAGGGAATGCAGATTGATCACTCTACATTGCACTCCTTTGCCAGCCATAATTTCCGCAGCTTCCAAACCCTGAGCCGCCATAGGTCCGATCGTAATAATTGTCGCATCCCCGCCATCCCTAAGACAATCAGCACTACCTAACTTAAACTGGTACGATTCATCATGTACAACTGGGGTAGCTGGCCTATAGAGGCGGATATAGAAAGGTCCATAGGTCTCGGCAGCGACAGTTATTGCTTGTCCTGTCTCTATAGAGTCTGCTGGGGCTACAACGTTAAATGATGGTAAAGAACACGCCAACGCCAAATCTTCGATGGCTTGAGCTGACATACCGTCTTCGCCCGTCAACAAACCTGCATGAGTACAAACGATCTTAACGTTTAATGCTGGTTGCGAGATACTCACCCGAACTTGATCGAAAGGACGACACATTCCAAATACGGCGAAAGTGCTCACGAACGGAACCTTACCAGATGCCGCTAATCCTGCTGCAACACTCATAATATTTTGTTCAGCCGGCCCGAAATCGAAGAATCTGTCGGGGAACTCTTCTGCGAACAAATGGGTGAATGTAGATTTATTAAGATCTCCCCCCAAAACCACTATATCTCGGTTCTGCTTACCTAGTTCAACTAACGTTCTGCCGTACACCTCGCGGGTGGAGGCAGTAAAAAAAGTGCTAGCCATTTTAAGCTGTTACCTCAGTTTAACTCTATCAGTGCCTTTTCATATTGCTCTTTGTTGGGGGGGCTTCCATGAAATGCGGGATTATTTTCCATAAAGCTTACGCCTTTACCTTTAACAGTTTTAGCTATGATTACTGAAGGTCCCGCGTTAAAACTCTGAGCTTCGCCGACGGCAGATATTATCTGCTCTATGTCATGCCCATCGGTTTCTATCACCCGCCACCCAAAAGCCTTCCACTTATCTGCCAACGGCTCGAGTTTCATTACATCGCTAGTAAATCTGTCATTTTGTATGCCGTTTCGATCGATAATTGCGGTTAGGTTATCTAAATGATAGTGGTCCGCCGACATGGCTGCCTCCCAGACTTGACCTTCATCGCATTCCCCATCACCAATCATAACGTAAGTCCTATAAGCTTCAGATCCTAGTTTCGCCGCTAAGGCGCATCCAACGCCGAAAGACAATCCTTGACCTAGCGATCCCCCACTCATGTCAACTCCAGGAGTCATTATGTGGGCATGCCCTTGAAGCCTGCTTTCTATTGCTCGGAATGAAGTCAATTCTCCGTGTGGGAAAAAGCCCCGCTTGGATAGTACCGCATACAAACCAGGGCAAGCATGGGCCTTACTTAGAATAAATCTGTCTCTATCATTACGATCTGGATCATGGGGATCTATATCCAGAATTCTGAAGTAGAGAGCCGTCAACAGATCTATTTCGGAGAGCGACCCACCGGGATGACCACTATTCGCGGTATAAGTCATTTCAATTATATCCCGGCGCAATTCCTTAGCTATGGATTGCAACTCCAGAATTGAAAACCCGGTTCCTACCATAATTTGGATCCCTCCTTTACATGAAAAAGCCTCGGTATGGCGCATTTCCGAGGCTAGTTGTTCTGTCGAAACCTAGATCAAATTATCAAGCTATCGAGTTAGCACGAGTCAAAACTCGCTGCGATTATAGCAATCACCTGTTGGGGTGTCTAGCCAGTAGTTCCAAACATTATTTATAATGCAAAACGATGATCATAGATTTTCACACGCATCTTTTCCCACCTACCTTTGACAAAAAAAGGGAGGAGATCTGTAGAAACGATGCAACTTTCAATGAAATGTATTCAAAATCTACGAGTCGTATCGTATCAACTCGCGAACTAATCAAATCTATGGACTACTCGGGAATCCAGGCCTCCGTAATTATGGGAATTGGATGGACACATCACTCGACAGCTAAGCTGGCTAATGATTATCTCTTGCAAGCGGCATCTGAATACCCTGATAGGCTCATACCTTTCTGCTCGGTTAATCCCACTTGGGGAGAGTTGGCCGCCCTGGAACTAGAACGCTGTGCCAAACAAGGTGCCAAAGGTGTAGGGGAACTTCATCCCGATACTCAAGGCTTCGACATAATCGATCCTGAGATAATGCAACCGATGATGGATTGTGCTGAAGCTTTAGATATGCCATTGATAATCCATTCATCCGAACCTATCGGACACCAATACCCAGGAAAAGGCAAGACTACACCAGACCGTCTTTGGAGTTTTATTCAAAACTTTACACGCAACAAGATTGTGTGCGCACATTGGGGCGGTGGTCTCCCATTTTACGCTTTGATGCCCGAAGTAGAACGATTATTTACCAATGTTTATTTTGATACAGCTGCAACTCCGTTTCTCTATCAACCTAAAGTATTCGACACCGTAACAATTCCCATTGGATCACACAAAATTCTGTTCGGAACCGATTATCCTTTATTACCTCAACGTCGAGTTATACAGCAGATTGAACAAAGTTCCCTTAGCAAATCAGATCAAGCCGCGATGCTAGGAATAAACGCATCAAAGTTATTAGGTCTTTGATTGTGCGAACACTACTACCATATTACGTCGAAATTGGGCTGGACGTTGTTTTAATCGGGCTCAACCCTTCACTATATTCCACATATTCCACGAATGTAGGTAGTTATTTCGCGAATCCTAGAAATAGATTATGGCCCGCCGTTAACGCCAGTGAACTAGCTTCAAAGCCCTTGTCTCCCATTTTTGACTACACACTTCCCAGCTATGGGATCAGATTAACAGATTTGATAGAATGCTCAACTCGAAACGCTTCTGAATTAAAAATAAATGACTATCTCCATTGGATCCCCGTCCTCTACGAGAAACTGATTCATTACAAATCAAAGATAGTTTGCTTTCAAGGATTAATGGCCTACTCCAATTATCTACGGCACAGCAAGAACATACGAACTAGACCTTCATTAAAGTCTCAGTCTTGCGTAATAGGGAAATCTGAAGTATTCGTAGTGCCAAACCCTACTCCGGAAAATGCCCGATTTTCTATGGACGAACTGATCAAATGGTATCAAGAGTTGAAAGTCACACGAGATCAACTAGTTAATATTCAATAAATGCTGCCTCCATGAGAACTTTTGTGGCGATAAATCCATCACAAGAGACCATCCGATGTCTAGAGCAAGTCTTAGCCGAACTTCTAGAACTCCAAATTTGTGGTCTGCGTTGCGTTAGGCCTAATAGCGCACATTTAACCTTAAAGTTTTTAGGAAACATTAACCCTGGGAGGACCACGATAATTAGCGAGGCTTTGTATCGCGCAACCAAAACTATAGGCCCGATCAAACTTCATCTCACTGGCCTCGGAGTTTTTCCTGACCTTAATGCCCCAAAAGTAATATGGATCGGCATAGATGGTTCTACAGACATGTTAGGTGAACTTCGAGCTAACGTGGAAGATGCGATGGCAGATTTGGGATTCCCGAAAGATCAGCGTCGGTTCAAGCCTCATCTAACATTAGCACGAGTCCGTCGAAAGCTAGATCCCTCACAAATGGTTCGATTAATGGGCGCATTAAACACGATTAGCCCGACATATCCAACCAATTGGCAAGTCAATAGTATATCCCTAACACACAGCAAATTAACTCCTGATAGACCTATATATCACAACCTAATCACAGTACCTTTAGAAAGAAATTGACTCCATCTGGTACAACCTAAAATTGGCGGTCGTATGATACAGCGGCGCACATCTACTATTAGCCCACCTCTTCCCTACAGCTTCAATCTAACACTAGAACGCCTGTCTTCATTTCAGCGGCATATCCAAGTCGATCTCTTCTCTAACGGGAAATATCATCGATTATTCAATATCAACGGTATTATGTTGCTCGCCACAGTATATTCAATAGGCACAATCGAGGGGCCCAAGCTTCATGTAATGATAGAGGGCACTCAGGTATCGGAGTCAGATACTACCACCATTCTTAAGATGCTAAAGCACACACTCAGCGCTCCAGTTTCACTACATCAGTTCTACAATCAAGTGTCACAAGACAAAGCATTGTCATCTATTATTGAAAAACTTTACGCTCTGCATCCTGCCAAAACTCCTACAATCTTCGAAGCTTTGGTCCAAGCCATAATCGGTCAATAAATTGCCAATCCGATAGTCCGCGTGATTAGAGTAGCATTAGTAGAATCGTACGGCCGTATATTAACGGTGACTAACCAATCCTATTACATGTTCCCCAATCCTGACGCGATTGTTTCCAAGGGCATCCACGGACTCCGCCAAGTAAATCTTAGTGGAAAGAAATCAGAATATACTCTTAAAATAGCCAGCGATGCACAACAAAGCTTCCTAGATCTCGAAGATTTGAGATGTCGTCCCGACAGGATAATAGCTGGCCGTCTGATGTCCCTCAAGGGTGTACGGCATTGGACCACATAATGGGTGTTAATACGTGAATAGGATACTTGAACGGATTCCCGTCAGACGACCTAGCGTTGCAGAGGGTAGTCGCTAGTTTATACTAGTAATCTAGTGAAATCTCCAGCGAAGATCTCGAATGTTTCTCCCTTCGTTGGTCACCTTGGCATTCGGTAATAACCACCTATCTATTCGCCGGGCACCACAAAGGGATCATCCCGACATGAAGATGTTTTCATCCGAATAAATGCTTCAAATTATTGACACCACCCCTTTTCGACATCTGGCGCATTACCTTCTGCATCTGACTAAACTGATTGATGAGTCGATTCACATCCTGCGGGGAGTTCCCACTCCCTTTAGCAATGCGCCTTCGTCGGCTGCCATTAATGATGTCAGGATTTCGTCGTTCTTCGGGGGTCATCGAGTGGATCAAGGATTCAACTCGCTTGACAGCGTCATCCCCTAATCCTTCCATAGAGACTTTTTTGCTCATCTGCGAAAAACCTGGCACCATTTCCAATATTTGAGATATCGGGCCCATCTTCTTTAGGCCTTGAAGCTGTTCGAGAAAATCCTCCAAATCAAAAGATGCTGTTTTTAGTTTCTTTTCCATCTCTTTGGCTCGATTTTCATCCACCACTTGCTGAGATTTCTCGATTAACGTCAGCACGTCGCCCATACCCAGTATCCGAGATGCCAATCGATCCGGATAAAATATCTCGAGAGCGTCTGCCCCCTCACCTACACCCAAAAACTTGATTGGTATCCCAGTGACTTGAGTAACAGACAAAGCCGCTCCGCCTCTGGCGTCCCCATCCAGTTTTGTCATGATGAGGCCGGTTAACTTGATGCGACGGTGGAACTCTTGCGCGACTTGAACCGCATCTTGGCCAGTCATCGCATCTAATACAAGTAGCACCTCATTTGGTTGGATTTCCTGATACATCACCTCGAGTTCGTTCATCATTTTATTGTCTGCGTGTAATCGGCCTCCTGTATCAACTAAGGCCCATGCAACTCCTAGTTCTTTTGCTCGTTTGACTCCGTTTTCAACTACCTGTAAGGGATCCGATGTTTCTGCGTCTTCATGATAAACCGGAATATCTAGCTGGGCCCCTAAAGCTACTAGTTGTTGAATAGCAGCCGGACGGAGTTGATCTGCTGCGATTAACAATGACTTGTGCCCTAAACGGCGTAATTGGGCCGCAAGCTTAGAAACAGTAGTTGTTTTGCCAGACCCTTGCATTCCTACAAGCATAGCTACGGATGGTTGCCTTGGGCCCGGTATAAGTTTATGCTCCCGACCGGATAGGATGCTAGTTAGTTCGTCGTGAACAATTTTAACAACCTGCTGAGCAGGACTAATCGCTTCCATCACATCTTGTCCCACAGCACGGGCTCGCACGCTCGAGACAAATTCTCTCGTTACTTTGAAATTTACATCCGCTTCGAGCAGTGCAAGCCTAACCTGTCTTAGAGCTTCATCTACGTCTTTTTCTGTCAAACGGCCACGACTAGATAGCCGATCGAAAACCATATTCAACTTTTCAGTCAACGATTCAAACATAATTTGATTATAATTCTAGGATTACTAATACCATAGGGTCAAGGGTACTTATGTTAAGAATAAAATAGTATCATCACCCAAGGTCGCTTTCAGAAAATGGGCCAACTATTAGAAGAGCCCATGCTTGAGAATCTTTCCAGAGGACACCAATACTTGTAATCTCATACAACAGTGTACGGGCAGACTAATATTTTATGATTCCTCTTAAGCTCACTCTAAAAAATTTCCTCTGTTATCGTGATGACGTTCCGCCACTCGATTTCTCTGGGATCCACGTTGCTTGCTTATGCGGGCCCAATGGAAACGGTAAGTCAGCATTATTGGATGCTATTACCTGGACTTTGTGGGGGTCCACAGCGCGGGGTCGTTCTTCCGATGATTTAATTTTTTTTGGGGAAACTGAGATGTTTGTTGAGCTTGAATTTATGGCTCGTAACACTCTTTACCGCACTTCTAGGCGTTATTCTAAATCTACCCAGAAAGGACACGGTAGAGGAGGTGCAAATTTACAGCTTCAAGTTAGCACGAACAACGAGTTCGTGCCTATAACAGGAAACACTTTGCGCGAAACACAGACCGCTATAATAGAACTCATTGGCATGGATTATGATACTTTCGTCAACAGCGCCTTCCTCATACAAGGCCGCGCCGACGAATTCACTAACAAGACCCCAGGGGATCGCAAAGAAGTATTAGGTCGTATCTTGGGGCTCGGTCAATATGACGATTTGTTAGAAGTGAGCCGATCTAAAGCACAAGAACATCGGGTAGCTTTAGACCGAGTTGAAGGAAACCTCCAGCTCTTGGAGTCGCAAGTCTCCATCATCGGCCAACCGGATTTGGAATTTGATGACGTCACCAAAGAACTGACAACAACAAACCAACAATTAGATTTGAAACGACGTGAGAAAGAGGAAACCCAGCTCCTTCTACAATCTTTGGAGGAAAAATCCCAACGTGTCTTCACCTTAGAAAACCAACAACCAAAACTCGATTTTGAAATCCAGAATCTTAAAGACAGCCTAAGACAGAGAGAAGGGCGGATTTCAAATTACAAGACTCTGATCAGTGACGCGCCAAATATACAAAATGGATTCGTCGAATACCAACAAGCCCGCGGTCAATATGAAGGCATGAACAGCGCCAGAACAAGTTTTGACAGTCTTACCTTGCGATCTACAGCGTTAGAGCAAACCATCGCACAAGCTCAAGGTCGTCTTGAAGAGCAATTGGCCGCATTAAAACGACGTTTAGCAACAGAGCTTCAACCTAAGATAGAAACTGCACATCAATCATACTCCAAATTGGAGGAAGCAAAACAAACAGCGTTATTGACGGCAGCAGATGAAAACGACATCGCCCTACATCGCTCTACATTACAGAATTTGGCAACAAAAGAAGGCCAGTTGACAGCTTTATTGGATCCTTTAAAAGCTGAAGGAGAGGAATTACGATCGAAGATAGAACTTTTAAATGCTTCCCATT
This sequence comes from SAR202 cluster bacterium AD-804-J14_MRT_500m, assembly GCA_009391275.1. Next base: position 17,618 of record VEXF01000004.1, read on the forward strand.
CTGAAGCGCAGTGTCCATTATGTGAGGCGAAACTCGGTAATGATGATTGTCTCAGGTTATCCGAAACGTATAGAAATATGATCGAGGACAAGCGCCAGATATACAGAACAAACCTAAATAAACTCGAAGAAACACGGCAAATTAAAGCGAAACTGGAAAAAACCCTTCCTGTTTTAGAGCGAAACCTCAAAGAACAACAACAAAATCACCAGCGACTGATCACAACATTAGAAAAGGATTCTCAGGACATCCAACTTGCCTCAGAGGAAGCCCAGAAGGTCACTACTCAAATTACCTCGGCCATTGAATTATTAAAGAATCATTCTTTCGCTAAAGACGATCAGAAAGCTCTGGAAATAATTAACGACCAGGTTACAGAATTGGGCTACTCACCTGGAAAACACGCCGAGCTTTACGAACGAATGCAAGCACTCCAAGAATTCGAAGGATTACATGATCGTCTCGAGGAAGCCCTGCGACTTTCGCCTAACGAACAAAAAGAAATCATCAAAACTAACGAACTAATCGTATCCAAAGAGACCGAATTGCAAGATGTGAACAACACTCTTTTAACCTTTCGGGATGTAATATCAGGACTTCCTGATACACTTAATACCGTCCGAAACTATCAACTCCAAGAGGACAGACTGGACAAACAGGCTCAAGATTTATTGGGACGGCGTGGGGAAATAGAAGCTCGCGTAAAAAGATTGGACCAGTTAAAGCACCAACACTACCTGCTCTCCAAGGAAACTACAAACCTTCGCGATGAACTTGGTATTTACGCAGACCTTGTACAAGCCTTCGGAAAGCAGGGGGTACAAGCTCTTCTCATTGAAACAATTCTACCGCGGATCGAAGATGAAGCTAATCAACTTTTGGATCGTATGACAGACGGACATATGACTGTAAAATTAGAAACCCAACGAGAGTTACGTTCGCGTCGAGGTGAATTTGCAGAAACATTAGAAATCAAAATTAGCGACGAATTGGGCCCACGCAATTATGAAATGTTTAGTGGAGGAGAAGCGTTCCGCATTAACTTAGCCCTTCGCATCGCCCTTTCCAAAGTGCTAGCATACCGGAGCGGCGCTCCCCTTCCAACCCTCTTTATAGATGAAGGATTTGGCACACAAGACACCGCCGGCCGCGAGCGCATCGTTGATGTGATCCGCGCTATTGAACCAGATTTTCAGCGGATCATAGTCATCTCCCATCTTGATGATTTAAAGGACGCCTTTCCTGTACGAATAGAAGTGGAGAAACGCAATGGAGCATCCACCTGTTGGATCAGTTAAGAAGCCATCCTACAATTCTACATCTTTTAAATCAGAGGCCGCCTCTAGATCTGCTTCAGTCAAGTTTTGAATTTCTTCAAAAGTCCATCCTGGAGCCATTTCTTTCAAGATAAAGCCCTTCCGAGCTATCTCTACTACAGCTAAATCGGTGACAACCAAGCTAACACAAGCCTCGGCAGTTAATGGGAAAGTACATTGTTCCACTAATTTAGGATTCCCCTGCCGATCAGTATGATCCATCGCTACAATCACACGTTGGGCCGCTACGGCCAGGTCCATGGCCCCCCCGACATTTCCCACACCACGTTGCGGGAGCATCCAGTTGGCCAAATCTCCATTCATCGACACTTGAAGGGCTCCAAGTACGGTCACGTCAATTTTCCCGGCCCGAATCATGCCGAATGCTTCATCTGAGCTTAAGAAGGCCATTCCTGGCACCGGTTTTAGAAACTGTCCACCGGCATTGATTAAGTCTACATCTTCGGAACCATTATCTGCCAAGGATCCACAATTCAGAATGCCACTTTCGCTTTGGTATATAACTAACTTGTCACCAGTCACATAGTTTGATACCAACGTTGGTATACCTATGCCTAGATTTACATATGACCCTTCCTTTAGTTCTTTCGCTACCCGCATTGCCACTACATCTCGAGACATGCGCTCTTTCATCACGATCTTCTCCACCAAACAGCAATATCATTGGACCAGGTCAGACCTACGCCAGTTAGGGATCTTATTTGAACATCAAGATACGACATGATTTTAACATTCACTGAAGAAGCTAACTCATATCCGAACCTTCGATATCCTCACTGGCAAAGTGAGAACTTAAACCCGCATATTACTTCGCTTATTAGTCAAAAGAACAGGTATTAGGATCTATCTATATGCTTTCCCTAAGTTCTCCAACTCTCTCAAATGGAACAAACCCAGAAGGCCTCTCAACTATACGATCCACATATACCCCCGGAGTAATGATCTCGTCCGGATGCAACTCTCCCGGCTCCACAATTTCATCTACTTCGGCGATCGTCACATTGCCTGCACGTGCCATAGTAGCGTTAAAGTTACGGGATGTCCCACGATATACTAGATTACCCAATCTATCAGCTTTATGGGCGCGGATAAGTGCAAAGTCTCCGCGGATTGCAGTCTCCAGAATATGCTCCCTACCATTAATTATTCTCGACTCTTTACCATCAGAAACCAAAGTTTTAGCTCCAGTTGTCGTATAGAAGGCCGCTACGCCAAAACCACCAGCTCTAATACGTTCAGCCAGCGTTCCTTGAGGCGAAAGTTCCATTTCTACTTCACCTCGACGATAAGCCTCTTCGAAGGCAGTAGGACGAGATGGGGATGGAGATACCGGAAAAGATGCTATAGCCTTTTTTACCTGTCCATTTTCCACTAATATGCTATGGTCTATCACTTGCCATCCGGCCCTTGGCGTTGTTCCGAATGACGAAACGCGCGCGATCCCTGCAGTGTTCCCTACAATCGTCAAGTTCTTTGCTCCCTGATCTCGCAAGGCGACCATCAAATAATGTGACATCCCTCCCAATCCACCGAACCCATCCATCAATATAGTCGCCCCATCGAAAACATCAGCGACCGCTGATGAAGGTGTAGAATAAATCTTAGAGGATGGAGATTCGTCCGGAAACGTGAAATCCATTTTTTTAAGATTAGGTGAGACTGCCAATCTAGTTCCGGTCAATTCTTGCACGGCTTCTATGGTCCACCCTGGAGCTATCTCTTTAAGTTGCAATCCTTCATCCCTGACCCCTATTACGCCAAGGTCCGTAATTATAACGTTAACCCTCTGACGTACAGTTAATGGGTAACTGCATTCCGATAAAATTTTTAGTGCCCCATTTTCAACCGTATGCCTCATCAAAACGATCAGACGTTTTGCATAAGCCGCAAAATCCAACGCACCACCAGGGCTGCCGATACCGCGATCAGGAATCCACCAATTAGCAAGATCTCCTTTCTCAGAAACCTGTAAACCGCCTAATATGGCTGCGTCGAGACGTCCACTACGAGCAATGCCAAAGGCATCAGCATGGTTAATTACAACCGAGCCTGGCAACAAAGTCACGAATTCTCCACGTGCATTGATTACATCTATATCTTCGGCACCTTCCTCCGCATGCCCACCAAATCCCATTAGTCCATTTTCCGAATGTAAAATTACGCCTCGTTCTTGGGTAATATAGTTAGCCACCAGGGTAGGTAGACCAATTCCTAGATTTACTACTTCCCCTGAACGCAATTCCGCGGCTGCTCTTAGTGCCATTAATTCAGGCGTAAGTCTCTCCATCATGACACAGATCTATTTAGTCTCCACGAGTCTATGTACATATATTCCAGGTGTGTGAACCTTTTCAGGATCTATGTTTCCCGGAGCCACTAATTCTCGAACTTCTGCAATCGTGATTGTTGCTGCCGCGGCCATCAACGGGTTGAAATTGCGTTGGCACAACCGATAATAGAGGTTTCCCAAAGTATCTCCTGTATGAGCTGATACTAAAGCATAGTCAGCAAACAATGGCTCTTCGAACGTACATAGGTTACCTGAAAATGCCCGTTTGTCTCGTTCGGCTTCCGATAAGTCCACTGTCATATCAGGTAAAAAGAATCCACCGATCCCAACCCCCGCAGCCCGTATCCGTTCTGTCAATACACCTTGAGTAATTAACTCGATTTCCAGTTTTCTTGATCTCCACATCTCCACAGCAGGAACATTCTGATTCGGATCACCAATAAAAGTAGTAATTATTTTTTTTACTTGTCCATTATCAAGCAGGTTAGACACATCGTATTCGTCTTTACGGGGGGCCAGACAAGTATTACTAATACATGTCAATTGTTTAGCCCCGTGGTCCATAAGCGCTTTAATAAGATTCTGAGCAGCTCCCGGCATTCCAAAACCACCAAGCATGATCACAGCCCCATCCGGGATGTCAGACACTGCCTCCATGGCCGTCAAATAAATTTTTCCTGTGTTGCTCATTATAAAATTAGTGGGGTGGCCCCATAAGGCCACCCCACTTTTCTTTCCCAGTCAATTACTTATGCCGTGTTCCCGTTTAGTACTCCATAGGAGGCATAGGTGGTGCCGGTGATTTATCTGGTATTTCGGTGATCATTGATTCAGTGGTGAGCACCATCGAAGCAACGCTAGCAGCGTTCTGTAAAGCAGAACGGGTTACCTTGACAGGATCTACGATTCCGCGCTCAAACATCTGCCCGAATTCGCCTATCTCAGCATCGAACCCATAATCAGCTTTTTGTTTGCTTACTTGCTCCAGTATTACCGCACCTTCCCCATCCGCATTTTGTACGATGAGCCGTAATGGAACTTCAAGGCATTTCTCTATGATACTCGCTCCGACTTTCTCATCGCCGGTGAGCTTCGCTACAGCAGCGGCCATTCCTTTTTGGGCTCGGACTAGGGCAACTCCTCCACCTGGAACTATTCCCTCTTCAACTGCTGCACGAGTAGCTGATAGTGCATCTTCTACCCTTGCTTTCCGCTCTTTCAACTCGATCTCAGTAGCAGCGCCTACTTTCACAACCGCGACTCCGCCTGCCAACTTCGCCATGCGTTCTTGGAGTTTTTCGCGGTCAAATTCAGAGGTAGTCTCTTCGATTTGAGCTCGTATTTGAGTGATCCTACCCTTGATGGCATCCTCTAAGCCTTTACCTTCTACGATCGTGGTTTCTTCCTTAGAGGAACTAACTCGGCGTGCTTGTCCCATATCTGCTACCGTGGCTGAATCTAACTTACGGCCCGTCTCTTCACTTATGACGGTACCTCCAGTCAAGATAGCTATATCTTCTAGCATGGCTTTTCGTCTGTCCCCAAAACCGGGAGCTTTTACTGCCAGACAATTGAGTGTGCCACGCAACTTGTTTACTACCATGGTAGCTAAAGCTTCGCCATCAACATCCTCGGCCACTACCACTACATCTTTTTTACCCATCTGGATCAGTTTTTCTAGTACGGGAACCAAATCAGATACGGCCGAGACCTTCTTATCAGTGATTATGATATACGGGTCTTCTATGACCGTCTCCATTTTTTCCGAATTAGTCACGAAATACGGAGATATATATCCACGGTCTACCTGCATTCCCTCTACGTATTCAATCTCATCTTCAATCCCCTTAGACTCTTCAACGGTTATAACACCGTCTTTGCCTACTTTCTCCATTGCATCAGCAATAGTATCCCCTATAGAGTCTTCATGGGCTGATAGGGCAGCAACTTGAGCTATCTGGTCCCGACTATCAACCGCACGAGACATTTTCTTCAACTCGGCGACAACCGACGCAACCGCGCTCTCGATGCCGCGTTTCAAAGCCATTGGATTAGCTCCATGTGCCGTATTCCTAAACCCTTCTGTGATTATCGCCTGCGCTAAAACAACAGATGTCGTCGTGCCATCGCCTGCGACATCATTGGTTTTGCTGGCCGTTTCTTTCAGGAGCTGGGCTCCCATATTCTCAAAAGGATCTTCAAGTTCTATTTCTTTAGCTATAGTCACACCATCGCTACACACCTGTGGTGGACCAAATTTTTTGTCTAATATGACATTTCGACCTCTTGGACCAAGAGTGACCTTCACCGTATTCGTGAGTATGTCTATCCCGATCTTGAGCTGTTTTCGCGCTTCATCTGATTGAACTATTTGTTTGCCGGCCATTTTGTGGCTGCCTCCTTGCTAATTCAACTTCGCCAGGACGTCGCTCTCGCGAAGGATCAGGTATTCTTGATCCCCGTCCTTGTATTCTGTACCTGCGTATTTGGAATATATAACCTTGTCCCCTACTTTGAGTTCCATGGGGATTGTTTTGCCTTCGTCTGTGACTCTACCTGCACCCACCGCCACAACTTCACCTTCTTGTGGTTTTTCTTTTACGGTGTCGGGCAGAATTATACCCGAAGCAGTAGTTTGCTCTTGCTCGGTTGGCTGTATTACCAACCTCTCTCCTAAAGGCTTGAACTTGACCAATGCCATGTCCTCCTAAAAACCAGACCAATTGGGGCTCTGTGCCATTTCAGATTTAGCAGTCTCCTGATAAGAGTGCTAAGGCGTGGGGTATGGTAAGCTACGAATACGAGGCTGTCAATAGACATATCTGCCGCTAGACATTCCAGAGTCATAGCGGCCGTAGTCTCCTGGAGATGTGCGTTGCCAAAACAGCCGGTACTCACTACACAACAAGGTTCTATCCGTATTGTAAGACTAGATTCCCCTGACAATAGAAATTTGATTACACCGGAAATTTCCCGGGGCATAAAGTCGGCCTGCGCTGAAGCAAATGAGGATCCTTCGGTGTTAGTACTAATCATTACCGGTTCAATCGAAGTATTTTCTAGTGGAAGAGACCGCTACACTCATGAATGTGCCTCCGATCCTACTTTCGATTTTGATAATTGGTTAATTGACCACCGAGTTGCTGACGCCGTCTCTTCAGTAAAAGCGACTACTATAGCTGCTATAGAAGGCGAGGCTATAGATCACGGTCTTGAACTAGCTATTGCTTGTGATATCCGTGTTGCCTCAGACAATTCACAACTAGGAGCGAACGACCTAACTTCAGGTATCCTCCCATGGGATGGTTGCACCCAACGACTTCCCCGATTGGTGGGAGTCCCCAAAGCATTGGAACTATTACTTACCGGGAAGTCCCTGACCGGAAGAGAGGCTGCTGACATCGGGCTTGTTAACCATGTGGTCTCGTCACATGGGACACTTACAGCAGCACTAGAAATGGCTCGAACCATCATTCAGTCTGGACCGTTAGCCTTACGATACATCAAAGAAGCCATATACAAGAGCACAGATCTTCCCTTGGATCAGGGCCTAGCCTTAGAGGCTGACCTCAGTTTTATTCTGCAGAGCACCAATGATCGGCAAGAAGGAATACAATCATTCCATGAGAAACGTAGACCCAAATTTACTGGCAGATAGTTTTTTGAATGGGTTCGCGTTTTTAGATTTCTAAATATATTTAGAAACGTCATCAAGGAGTAACAAAGGGTTATGACGTCATTCAACACTATCGAATACACAATAGAAGATTCAGTAGCATGGATATTTCTCGACCGCCCCGAGGTATTAAATGTTTATAACGTCCGAATGCGAGATGAACTTTTTGAGGCCCTACTTGCCGTCCGCGATGATCCGGCAATAAGTGTTGTAATCTTAGCTGGAAAAGGCAACAGTTTTAGCGCAGGAGCAGATCTTACAGAATTCGGTAGCACCCCTTCTCAAGTCGTTGCAAGGGATGTCAGGTGGAGACGTGATGTATGGACTCTGCTGCTTTACTGTCCAAAGTTAACTGTGGCTGCCATACACGGACACTGCATAGGATCTGGTCTGGAGATGGCGTTGATGTGCGATATCCGTCTCGCATCTCAGGAAGCCGAATTCTCCATGCCGGAAGCTAAATTGGGCCTAATACCCGCTGCTGGCGGCACTCAAACCATACCAAGATGCCTTGGCTTGGGTCGTAGTTTAGAATTTTTGCTGACGGGTCGAGTTATAGACGCGAACATGGCTTCCGAATTAGGATTGATTACAAAAGTCGTTTCCCAGTCAGACCTAATGTGTGAGACCCATATATTGGCAGCTAAACTCGCGAATCTAGATCCTAGACTAGTAAGGCTCGCAAAACGGGCGATAATACAAGGTGCTGATATGACCATTACCCAAGGTCTAGAATTGGAGACGCATCTTGTCTCTCATATGCACTCAATAAATATGACAGACCCTGAGTTATAATTCGGCAAACATGTGACCGATAATTATTTATTAACATGCACACCAGTGAGTTCCTAAACATATCTGCTTCCATCGTCCCAGAACGGACGGCAGTGGTATTCGAGAACCGTAAGTTGTCCTTCGAGCAGTTACAAGAAAATGTCAACCGGCTCGCTAACGGATTATCAAATATAGGCATCAACGCCGGCGATAGAATAGCCATAGTGGACGTAAACACTCCTGAACTAATTGAAACCTATTTAGCCACAACTCAGTTAGACGCGATCTTTGTACCATTGAACTACCGTGCCAAAGCTGAAGAACTTTCATACATGCTTCTTACCTGTGAACCTTCTGCTATTTTAGTTGGCAGCCGTTACCAAGGTTTGGTCGATTCTGTGGTGTGTTCAAAAGGCATAGACGCCCATATGATTGCCATAGCAAATCCCAGAAAATCTTGGTATCTCTACTCCCAGTTGTTAGATGAATCTAGCCAAATCGCACCACCTGCCCCGAGCGGAACTGACAGCGACATCACGTTGCTGTTGTTCACAGCTGGCACTACCGGACGTCCCAAAGCAGTAATGCTCAACCACGACAGTTTCAGTTCATATATGCTGTCGAGCGTACCCCCTGCCGACCCCGATAACGAAGAGCGTAACATCCTATCGATGCCTCTCTACCATATTGCAGGTATGCAAGGGGCACTAGCATCCATTTTCGGAGGGAGAACTCTTCTCCTCATGCGACAATTCGACCCAGAAGCGTGGATGCGCCTCGCCCAGAATGAACAAGCCGACCGCTCGGGATTAGTCCCCACGATGATCAAACAGATCCTAGACCACCCCAATTTCAGCTCTTACGACCTATCTAGCCTTAAAGTCATCACATATGGCGCCGCACCCATGCCAATAAACGTCATCAAACGTGCCATAGCCGAATTTCCTAACGCACAGTTTATAAATGCATTTGGACAAACTGAGACTGCATCCACTATAACTATGTTGTCCCCCGAAGATCATATGTTGATCGGCACTCCGCATGAAATAAAGATCAAGCTTCGTCGTCTGACATCCGTCGGCAAGCCCCTGGATGACATAGAGGTCGCAGTTTTGGACGAGAACGGTGCTCAATTACCGCCAGGAACCATTGGGGAGGTAGCAGCGCGTGGTCCACGTGTCATGACAGGATACTGGAATGATTCCAAGGCGACTCGATCGATCTTTCGGGACGGTTGGCTAATTACCGGAGACCTTGGATATCAAGACAAAGACGGCTATCTCTACCTGTCCGGTAGATCCAAGGACTTCATCAAGAGAGGAGGAGAGATGATTTCTCCTGAAGAAATAGAACAGACCATAATTGAACACCCGTCAGTTGATGAAGCAGCCGTGATAGGAATCGCAGATCCCCAATGGGGAGAGCGCGTGCGTGCTGTGGTAGCACTTAAAGAAGGCTTGTCATGTGTAGAATCCGAGTTAATTAAACACTGCCACCAACGATTAGCCAGTTTCAAACGTCCTGAGTCGGTTGTTTTCGTACAACAGTTGCCAAGAAACCCTCTTGGCAAAGTTTTAAAACGGGTATTGCGGGAACAATATGGATACCCAATAGATAGCTAATATTGTTGACGGCGCCACAGTCCAAAGTTACACTTCTCGCGCCTAAACCTAACGTCAAAATAAGCGGTTCATTGAATTGAACAATAAGCATAGTTTTACCCACTTGCACAGCGAATACAATGTTCAGCCACAATCGCACTCCAAGTCTTTAATCATTCTTATGACGGGTGTGCCGGGGGTTGGGAAAACTACACTTGGCAACGCATTGATAGGTACACTGGGACTTACCCATCACATCAGCACCGGATTTTTGCGTGCAGCAGTAGATATGTACTTAGAACCTCAACAATCAACAATGCTCCGACGTCACGTTTTCGACGCATACGAGATGTTAGCGGAGATGCCACCCACAGGCAAAAATATTTTTCGTGGTGCATTAGCACAAGCAGAATTGCTGAAACCCATATTCAAAGCTTGCATAGCACGGGCGCGTAGAGAAGGCATAGGACTTATAATGGAAGGGAGCCATTTTATACCAGGTTCTGTAGATCCAGCTGAATATGGTGCTGACCTGTTATGTGTCCTGGATGTTCCTAATCGTGATGATCTTAAAGCTAGGGCTCTATCCCCTAACCACCTATACCGCGAATTATCAGCATTCGACCTAGAACGCCTAGTATTATTGCAAGATCAATTGCTGAACGCCGCCAAGAGACACAATAACCCAGTCATAGTGAACGTGGATTTGGAGGAAGCGGTTCGACAGGTACATCACTTGCTTGGTATGTCTTCAGAGACCTCTTGAGCCACTAAGCTATCGTCCAAAAGCTCCAGAACATCCTTAACCAGCTTTTCCCCAGATAACCCCTTGGCTTCAATTCCTTCTTCAAGCATCTGCAAGCAGAAGGGACATGACACGGCCACGATGTCGGCTCCAGTCTCCAAGAAATGGTCGGTGCGCACGTGGTTGATTCGAGGACCCCGGCTCTCTTCGAGCCACATATGGCCACCCCCAGCTCCACAGCAGAATCCACGTTCCCGACAACGAGGAGACATTTCGACAAGTTCCAGTTGAGGGACTGCCTTTGCCACTTTTCTAGGTTCATCATATATACCATTATGTCTGCCAAGATAACATGAGTCATGGTACGCAACCGTGGCAGGTAGTGGCTTCAATGGTCGAAGTTTGCCCTGATTTATCAGATCATCCACGAATTGACTATAATGCAGAACCTCGAATTTGCCGCCTAGCTGGGGATATTCATTTCGTATTGTGTTAAAACAATGAGGGCAGGTCGTAAGAATTTTCTTTACGTTGTACCGTTTCATAGTGTCGATATTCTGCTGTGCCAATGTTTGATATAGATACTCGTTCCCCATCCTCCGTGCTGGATCTCCAGTACATTTTTCTTCTTCACCAAGTATCGCGAAATCTACGCCTGCACGTTTCAGAACTCTGGCCATTGCTCTGGCAGTCCTTTGACTTTTTTCTTCGAGAGCTGGTGTACACCCTACCCAAAACAGGATTTCAGCGTCCGGATGATCTGCTAGCGTTGGAACTCCTAACCCATCTGACCACTGCACACGATTGAACTGTGTTCCTCGCCACGGGTGTCCGCGCTGTTCCATGCTCATGAGAGCATCCATGGCAGTTTGAGGCATTCGGGACTCTTCGAGGACTAAATGCCGTCTCATGTCCATGATAGTAGGGACATGTTCTACTTGCACGGGGCATTCTTCCATGCACGCTCCGCAGGTAACACAATCCCATATAGCATCCTCGGACACTGCCCCGCCTATCAATGTCAACTGCTCAGCAGTATTCTCTTTTGCAAGATCTTTGGTCTCTAACAACAAATCCTTGATGTTCTCAACTACATGCATGGGGGAGAGATCCTTCCCGGTAATATTTGCCGGGCAGGAATCAGTACAACGCCCACATACAGCACAAGCGTAACCATCTAGCAGCTGTTTCCATGAAAAATGTTCAACCTGACCTGCGCCAAAATGCTCTGCAGTTTCTAGATTTATTGGATCCATCACCCCACTTGGGTTAAGTGATTTGAACAACACATTCACTGGAGCCGCGACCATATGCATGTGTTTTGAGAATGGAATATATATTGAAAATCCAAGAATCACCAACAAATGAACCCACCAGAATAGGCCATGCAAAAGGTTAGCAGCATCTAACCCTAACCCCGATTCATACAACATCCTTCCCAATAACCCACCAATCAATGCCGAGGTCTCCGGAAGAACCATACTACGAGCTGCAGATTCAGCAACAAAAAATGCTTCCGATAGAATTGATGACGCCATTAATGTGCCAATTAGGGCTACGATGAGAACAGCGTCTTTACTGCGTGTCAAATCAAATTTGAGCCTTGATGGTCGCACTACCCATCGCCTCACAACTGCCCACCCTAAGGCAGCCAGAATTAACGCTGAAACTATGTCAAGATAGATAACGTAAACCTTGGCCCCTTGCTCCGATAGTAGTGTCTCTGAAAACGGTCGCCAAACCGAATCTCCGAATATGAAAATTCCATAACTGAGCAGAAACGAAAGGAAACCGAAAAATATAACAACATGCCCAATCCCAGCTTTGTCCCGTATAGACACCCTTTGCATCACTTTTTTCTGACCTAATACAACTTGCACAAAATTCGATATCCGACGCAACGGTCTGTCAAACTGAAATTGCCTGCGCCCACGCATCAATTGTCTTATCACCCGGTCGTAGAACACGTAACTGGAAATTCCCAGCGATACAACAAGAGCGGCGTACACTCCTACCCATGTATCTAATACACCGAAAATACTTTCAGGCGGAACCATCAACCCCCCTTTATGTCAAGACTACGGATCAAAAAAGAGTTTATCACCACCGCATCCGGTTGTTCAAAGTGGTGCGAGGTTGGCCGGATATTTGATTCTGGTTTTCTTGACACCAATAAGGCACTTTGCTAGCATCGGTGCATCGTTTAACTATGTATCCGGTGCGGCCCTTAGCTCACGTCTTTAGTCACTGATTCAAGGACTTAATGCCTAAGGTAAAAACTCCCCAGTTCTCTTCGGGTCCGGAAATTTCCAAGGCCCTTCCAAGCATTTTTGACCGGTACGGTGAAACGCTAAGCTTAGAGCTGCGTTCAGCGTTACACAACAAAGACAACCAAGTAGAAGAACCGCTGCGGTATCATATGGGATGGAACGGAGAATCAGGAGAACAGCTAACTACCCCAGAAGGACAAGGGAAAGTTCTTCGACCAACCCTTTGTTTGTTCGCGTGCGAAGCATTAGGTGGTGAATGGCGCTCGGCGCTGCCGGTGGCTGTTGCCCTAGAATTGATCCACAACTTCTCTCTCGTCCATGACGACATCCAAGACGGCGATACAGAACGACGACACCGACGGACAGTGTGGGTCATATGGGGCCAACCTAAAGCCATAATCGCTGGGGTTGGAATGCACTGCCTAGCGTACCTTACAGCTCGCTCGCGCGCTCACGATTTCCCGTCTGAAACCAAGGTTCTCCGTGCTTCTCGGTTGTTAGTCGAAAGTAGTCTTGCCATGATAGAAGGACAGTGCCGCGATCTGCATTTCGAACAAAAGCTAGACATTGGGCTAAATGAGTATTTAGACATGGTACGTTTAAAAACGGGAGCTTTGATCCAATGTAGCTTAGAAGCAGGGGCTCTTATGGCCACAGATAAATCATCTTATATCGCCGCCTTTTCACTGTACGGGTCCCATTTAGGCCGTTTATTCCAAATCCGTGACGACATTTTAGGCATATGGGGTATTCAGAAAGAAACGGGAAAGCCGTCTGGCAATGATATACATCGCCGCAAAAAGTCATTCCCCATAGTTTTTGCCCTGGAACGTAGCAGCCTTGCCCATAGAAACCGTCTGATGCACTTGTATAAAAAAGAATCTTTCATAGACTCGGACATAGAAGAAGTGTTAGATATACTTGATAAATCCGGTGCAAGAAAGCACGCTCACAAAATCATCACTCAGGAAGCACGACTAGCCTTAGGTCAGTTGGATGGAGTTCCCTTATCCGTGACCATTCGAAGAGACGCCCAAGAGCTATTAGACTTCCTAATAGTCAGAAATTTTTAAACCGGAGATAGCCACGTGCCTACTGAAATATTATCCCCGTCAAAACCCAAAGCAGGAGCCGCCCAGCCGGTTACTGCAAAACGTCCTCTTGAACTAGGGCTAACGGTGGCCTCTTACATATTCCGCCAAAAAATTAAGGGGCGTAAACGCTTCCCCATGGTCACAATGTTGGAACCTCTAGAGATGTGCAACCTGTCTTGTGTAGGCTGTGGACGGATACGAGAATACAAACCTGTGCTCAATAAAATGATGCCGGTAGACGAAGCATTGGCAGCTATAGAAGAATCTGGAGCACCGATTGTCTCTATAGCAGGTGGTGAACCAACCATTTATCCAAAGATAGACGTGCTTATAAACGAATTAGTGCGACGGAAATATTTTGTTTACTGCTGCTCTAATGGGCTCCTCTTGGAGCGCGTTATGAAAAAAGTTCCCCCATCTAAATACTTCGCCTGGGTGATACACATGGACGGTATGGAGAAGAAACACGATGAATCCGTAGACCGACCCGGTGTATATAAAAAAGCCGTTGCAGCTATAGAAAGTGCTCTATCAAAAGGATATCGAATATGCACCAACACAACCCTTTTTCGCGGTAGTGATGTCAATGATCTACACGCTCTCTTCCGCCAAATGTCAGCAATGGGGGTAGAAGGATGTATGGTATCGCCTGGCTTCGACTATGCGGCCGTTGATGATCGTGATCAATTTTTGCTCAGAGAAGAGTCAAAGGAAGTTTTCAAGAAAGTTCTTGACCCTGAAACAACTCAAGATATCCGCTTCTATAACAATCCACTATATTTAGATTTCCTTCGTGGAAATCGCGAGTATCAGTGTACCGCCTGGTCCAACCCCACGTACACGGTAATGGGATGGAGAATGCCCTGCTATCCACTTGCAGATGAACACGTGAAAGACTTGAGCCAAGTAATGCATAAAGATGTTTGGGACCGCTATGGTGTTGGCAAAGATCCTCGATGTGCCAACTGCATGATGCATTGTGGTTTTGAGTCTGCCACTATTTTTGGCGCCTTAAAAAGCCCAAGGGATTGGATCACCATGATTAGGTCTGGCGCCATAAGCAAAAGTGGACTTACCGCGAGCTAGGAAGAAAATTGATCGCAATAGTCGCTGCTATAAGAGAAGAGGTAGCCGGAATAAAGAGTCTGGAGCGGCAATCCTCAGGACAAGCCAAAGTCCTGGTCACAGGACCAGGAAAGGCGTGCGCTGTAGCAGCAACCGAAGAACTTGTCCGAAAACATCCCAAACCCCAAGCGATTATATCTACCGGATTCTGCGCCGGGCTTTTAGACGAGCTTAACACAGGGGACTTAGTTCTTCCCCGCAGACTAAATCTTGCAAATGCCCAGAACCCACTGATAGTAGATAGCCGCCTATCGCAGATAGCTGAAGAATGCATCCATGAGAACGTGCTACCATACATGCGTCGAGATTCGGTGACTGTGCCGAAGCTATTAGCGACTACAGAAGCAAAATTAGAGGCAGGCAGATCCTACAACGCCCAATGTGCCAGTCTAGAAGATTATTGGGTCTGCTCGGTCGCCTCCAGCGCGGGTGTGCCTTTTTTATCTACACACGTAGTATTAGACACCTCTAGCCAATCTATTAAACCTCACATAGAACATTTGATGTGGCTCCGCCAGGAAAAAGGGCAACTCAAAGCAATTTTTCATGCTATTAGCAAGCCAATGGATTATCCCACTCTTTTACTCCTAGCAAAGAGAGCCAGGCAGGCCTCCAATCAACTTGCCATTTTCCTAAGAGCTTTTGTCTTTAAAACACTTAAAGGAGGAACAGAGGAACTCGCCTAAAGAGAGAATATATTGAAAATTCTAGTTACCGGAGCAACTGGATTCATTGGTGGAAACCTAGTGAGGGCCTTAAATAACAGAGGGTATCATGTTCGCGCCATGGTTAGACCAAAGAGTGATACCTCAGCATTAGATTCTATGAAAGTCGAACGTGTCTTCGGGGACCTAACTGATCAGCCATCCATAACTCGCGCGGTAACCGGTTGCGATGCACTGTTCCACTGTGGTGCGCTATACAGTTTCTGGAATCCACGTCCGCAGGAGATGTATCGTACCAATGTCGACGGGACAAAGATGATTCTTGAGGAAGCTTTAAAAGCCGGTGTGAACAAAGTCGTGTATACAAGCACGGTTTCCACGATAGGGATGCCCGAGTACGGCCTAGGCACCGAAGACATGGAGGCGATTACGCAAGATATGGTGGGACATTACAAACGATCCAAACTCTTGGCAGAACGAGAAGCGTTGGATATGAATCAGAAAGGTTTGCCCGTCGTGGTTGTGAATCCCACCGCACCCGTTGGCCCCTGGGATATTAAGCCTACCCCAACCGGGGCGATCATTCTGGATTTTCTACGCAAAAAGATACCGGCATATATCAACACCGGAATGAATTTGGTAGACGTTGAAGACGTTGCCTTGGGACACATCTTAGCACTAGAGAAAGGAGAGGCAGGAGAACGGTACATACTGGGTAATAGGAACATGACGTTGAAGGAGATTTTTGATAGCCTGGCCGATATCACTGGCACAACAAGCCCAAGAATCAAGCTACCATTGGACTTGGTAGTAGGCCTTGCATATATAGATTGGCTGATCGAGGGCAAATTATTTAGGAAAACCCCTATTTTGCCGCTAGAAGGAATCCGGGTCGCCAGAAAGCCAATGTATGTGAATTGTCAAAAATCCATTGAAAAACTCGGGTTTCCACAGAATCCAGTGGACAATGCTCTGCAAAAGGCTGTTGCCTGGTTTTTCGATAAAAAACGCGTCTGACCCAAAGAGTACACCAAGGTAGATGCTCCCAAGAATATATGACTGAATTCGCAGACAAAATATTTAACGAACTTAAATCCGAAGTAGATTGGACTATACAACGTTGTCAACAATACATGCTCCAAATTCAATACGATGAAGGTTTCTGGTGGGGGGAGTTAGAATCGAATCCTACCATGGAAGCCGAGTATCTTATGCTAAGCTATTTATTGGAACTAGAGGATCAAGATCGATGGACAATGATCTCCAATCACATCTTGAGCCGTCAACAGGATGATGGTTCGTGGGCACAGTATTTTAACGCTCCTGGTAATTTAAGCACGTCAGTAGAATGCTATTTTGCCCTGAAATTAGCCGGTATTCCAGCAAACAGTCCAAAAATGATCAAAGCTCACAACTTTATAATCTCCCAAGGGGGAGTCCAAAAGACACGCGTGTTTACTAAAATATGGCTTGCTATGTTGGGGCAATACGACTGGGCCCGCTTGCCCACCATACCACCTGAGATAATTCTTCTGCCCAATTGGTTCCCATTCAACATTTACCAGTTCTCTAGTTGGGCTAGAGCGACCATAGTCCCTATGAGCATTATTTTAGCTGAAAGACCTTGCAGACCCGCCCCACAATGGGCAACGATTCCAGAACTCTATCCCCACCATGAACAACAGGCAGATCATTATAGATCCCAACACAAAACGATTTTTAGCTTAGGCACTATCCTTCACGGCATTGACTGGTTGCTCCGGCAATATAACAGCTCCCCATTAAAGCCAGGCCGAGAATATTCCAAAAAACTAGCCGGACAATGGATCCTTGCCCACCAGGAGGCCGATGGCTCCTGGGGCGGCATCCAACCACCTTGGGTCTATTCTCTCATTGCCTTGAAACATTTAGGATTCTCACTCGACCATTCTGCCATGAAAATAGGGTGGCAAGGATTCGAAACCTATGGAATACAAGAAGGGGACACGTGGAGAGTCCAAGCTTGCATTTCACCTGTCTGGGATACTTGCCTTACTCAAATTGCAATGCTCGAGTCTGGAATTTCGCCAAATCATCCAGCTATGGAACGCAGTACTCGCTGGCTAATTGATAAGCAAATACTCCAAGGTGGCGATTGGCAGATAAAAGCCCCTCAAACTCCCCCCGCCGGGTGGGCATTTGAATTTGCCAATAAT
Source organism: SAR202 cluster bacterium AD-804-J14_MRT_500m (assembly GCA_009391275.1). The sequence goes on from VEXF01000004.1 coordinate 35,390, forward strand.
AACTATCCTGACATCGATGATGTCTCTGAAGTGATAATGGCTCTTCACCTCGCGCGTCTCCCTGAAACCGACGACCTGAGCCGCAAAATAGCCATCAAACGCGCAGTAACTTGGCTACTTGCACTGCAGAGCAGCAATGGAGGCTGGGCAGCTTTCGATAAAGATAACAATCACCACTACCTGAGCAAAATTCCCTTCGCCGATTTTGGCGAGATTTTAGATCCCCCTAGCGCAGACGTGACCGCGCACATCATGGAAGCTCTTGGAAAGCTGGGCTACGATAAAACAACTCCAGCCATAAATAAAGCATATCAATTTATAAGGACAGAACAAGAAGACGATGGTTCTTGGTTCGGACGGTGGGGCGTCAATTACATCTATGGCACGGGTGCGGTTCTTCCGGCAATGAAAGCTATAGGCGAAGACATGTCCCAGCCTTATATTCAACGAGCACTTGAGTGGCTACGTTCTCACCAAAATTCCGATGGCGGATGGGGTGAAAGTTGCGGATCCTACGTAGATCCTGCCCTTAAAGGCAAAGGTGACAGCACACCGTCGCAAACTGCTTGGGCGTTGCTATCTCTGATTTCGGCCGGCGTACCTCACGATATATCCACAATCCGAGGTCTTCAGTATCTATGTGCCGAGCAAAATGAAAACGGTGCCTGGGATGAGCCATATTACACTGGTACTGGTTTTCCTGGATACGGATTGGGTGAACGTTTTAAAAAACTTCCAAGTCAGGGCCAACAAGGTTACCAAGGACTAGACATGGAAGGCGCTTTTATGATCAATTACCATCTTTACCGAAACTACTGGCCACTTACGGCCTTGGGGCGATTCCAAAAGTCTATGACGGAGTAGGGTGATATGACCAAGACAGAAACAGCCAGCAGCAATAAACTTACCCAACTGTTAGACACAAAGGTGTCCATGAGGCTACAGATTTTTTCTTTTAGTATTGAAACTCAGGCTGCACCTGAATTTATAGATTTGACAGAACTCACCAAGAAATGTATAGAAAAGTCAGGAATTCTGAATGGATCTATTACTATTTTTTCGAAACATACTACAGCAGCCATTAAAATCAACGAGAACGAACCATTACTCATTCAAGATATGAAGAAATTTCTCGAACGCATAGCACCACGGAATGGGGATTATCTTCACAATGACTTTACGATCCGAACAGTTAATATGACTGAAGATGAATGCCCCAATGGACATGCACATTGCCAACAATTACTACTCAGCACCAGCGAAACCATTCCGATAGTTAACGGCGAGGTCCAGATTGGACAATGGCAAAGTCTGTTCCTGATAGAACTAGATCGTCCAAGAGCACGTGAGGTACTCTTTCAAATAAGTGGTGGTTAACTACCGTTGTCATCCATTGCAGATAGGCATATTGGTGTTTGGACCAAGTCCGAGTCCCAACAATATTGCCGGCAATTAGCGCGGTCTCACTACGAAAACTTTATAGTTGGATCTCGCTTACTACCACGTGAGAAACGTCAGCACGTATACAACATATACGCTTATTCGCGCACTGTGGATGACTTAGGCGACGAATCAGACGGCGACCGAACACAACTTCTAAATCTCTGGGATCAGGACCTCGAACGCTGCTACGCCTCGACACCACATCACCCTGTTCTGCTAGCTTTGCAAGAAACCATTAACATTTTTAATATTCCAAAGACTCCCTTTAAAAAACTGATTATCGCTAACAAAATGGATCAAGAAACCAAGCGGTACCCGACGCTACGAAAACTTCTTCATTACAGCGACAATTCAGCAAATCCATGTGGCAGACTTTTCTTATACTTGTTCGGTTACAGGGATGAACAACTGCATTTATTGGCGGACCAGACCTGCACAGCGCTTCAACTAACAAACTTTTGGCAAGATATTGTCCGTGATTATACAATGGGTCGGATATATATACCCCAAGAACACATGGATACGTTTGGCTACACTGAAGACGATTTGAGGCAACGCAAGCTTAACCGTTCGTTCCAGGATCTTATGGCCTACGAATTAGACATTACTCGCCAGATGTTTCGCAATGGCTTAGCTCTTTTGGATCATGTCAGTGGGCCTGCAAAAACCGATATCGCACTCTTCACTCGCGGTGGAGTAGCCGTCTTGGATGCAATCAAAACGCAGAATTACGACGTTCTCGATCAGCGACCGCGGATTCCCAGATTCCAGAAAGGGAAGATTTTTCTTTCCACCTGGGTTAGCATTAAACTCGGTCGTAAAATTAAAATCTAGGCCAAATTTACTCCTGATCGAAAGGAGGCCTACCTGCTGGAAATTAATGAAGCCTACGAAGAGTGTCGGCAAATCACTAAGCGTGAGGCCAAAAATTTCTTCTACGCTTTCATCACGCTGCCCGCGAACAAACGTAACGCGATATATGCCACCTACGCCTTCTGTCGTTACTGTGACGACGCAGCAGATCAGGAACTAGATGCATCCAGAAAACTAAGTGCACTCCAAGATTTACGTTTACAACTTCATTCAGCCGTACAGGGAAGTCCAGACGGGCCAATGTTCACCGCCGTGGCACACGCGACCGATTTTTATAACATACCATCACAATATTTCGATGAAGTCATCGACGGAGTCGAAATGGACCTTAACAAAACCCGATATCAAACGTTCGAAGAACTCGAGCTTTACTGTTATAGAGTGGCCTCTGTGGTTGGACTTATCTGTATTCAAATTTTTGGATATGAGAGCCCTGCTGCCAAACAACACGCAATTGACCTAGGCATTGCCATGCAGCTTACAAATATAATTCGGGATGTGCAGGAAGATCTGGACAGAGGCCGAATATATATACCTCAAGAGGAATTATCTCGATATGGATGTACAGAGCAAGACCTTGTAAGTGGGATCCCCAATGAATCCACTAGAAACTTAATTGACTTTCAAGTTCAGCGAGCCAGGATGTATTTCCAACGAGGGAATAAGTTGTTCCCATATCTCTCGCCAAGATCTCGGGCTTGTCCAGCCGTACTTGCCCAGCTATATATTCGGATCTTGGATCAAGTAGAGGCAAACAGTTTCAACGTGTTCAATGGTAGAATTAGTCTCAGCAAAAAAGAAAAACTGCTAGTCACCGCCACAACATGGCTCAAAAGTTTCTTTCCTCAAAAAACCCTCACATAATTGTAATAGGCGGCGGTATATCTGGCATGGCAGCCGCATGCCATTTGTTGGACTCCGGATACCGGATCTCGTTGATAGAAAAACGTCCTTATCTGGGCGGCAAAGCATTTTCATTTATAGATCGGGAAACAGGACAGGAAGTGGATAACGGGCAGCATGTTTTTCTCGGGTGCTGCACATCATACATCGAATTCTTGAACCAAATCGGCACTTTGCACCACGCCCACCTGCAGTCCAATATGGAAGTAACGATAATCGACCCTAACGGCAAATCCAGTAGATTAAGCACCTCTATACTCCCCAGCCCATTTCACTGTTTGCCTTCTTTTTTAGCTTATCGACACCTCAGTATTTGGGAAAAAGTATTGGGGATAGCAACGCTATTCCGTCTCAAGTACACCAACAGAAGCCGCCAAGTCTTTCAAGAACAATCTTTTTACGATTGGTTAAAACAGAACCACCAATCTGACCATTCCATAGAAAATTTCTGGAATATTATTATCAAAGCTTGCGCAAACGATGATGTCCAAAGTGTAGATGCCTCCATTGGAATGATGATCTTTCAAGAATCAATGCTCAAATCTAAATCCGGAAGCCGTATAGGGTATGCCAAAGTAGGATTGTCGCCACTCATGGGACAGGCCGCTGCCCGGTATATAAAAGATCGGCACGGACGTCTGCTATTGGGACGGTCAGTCTCATCTATCTTATTTGAAGATGACACCACTGTTACAGGGGTGCGACTAGATAACGGACAAACTATAGAGAGTGATGCTGTAATCAGTGCCATCCCACCAAATGATTTGGCGCCACTTCTATCTAGCTCAACCTGCGCACTCGCGTATTTTTCTAAATTATGGAGTCTTTCAACCGCTCCAATTGTGAACGTCCATCTATGGTATAACCATCCTGTAATGGACGATGATTTCGTGGCTTTTGTAAATTCACCCCTCCAATGGGTATTTAATCACGAAGCTATGATAGCAGGCGAAGGTTTTGAAGGTCATCATGTCACTATCTCCCTCAGTGCGGCCTTCGATTACATTCACCTCTCTAAACATGAGATTCAGACATTAATGATCCAAGCCATGGCTGATGCATTCCCATTGGCCAACACAGCCCAAATTGAGAGAGCAATGGTAATAAAGCAAAATACAGCGACTTTACGGTGTCTTCCTGGGACCAATGCGCTCCGACCATCAGCAACAACTCCGCTCAATAAATTATTTCTCGCTGGTGAGTGGACAGATACAGGGTGGCCTTCGACGATGGAAAGCGCCGTGCGTAGCGGCATAGTTGCAGCTGACGCCGCAGCGACCTCTATGAGTAAATGAAAGCACTAGTTTTGGCACCGTTTTCGCCCTATGCCTTATCTCAACTCCGTGGGATGATGGAGGTGTCTTACGAAAGTTGGACCAATACTCGGACATTGCATGACCCTACCGAACTCGGTCGTCGTCTAAATGACGAATCAATAGATATCCTATTAACAGAAGCAGACTTTATATTCGAAGAACTATTTGAAAACGCTCCACGGCTTAAATTCGTGGGTATTTGTAGAAATGAACTGGGTCATGTCGATATATCAGCCGCAAGTAAAAATGGAGTTCTGGTAGTTAATACACCTGGTCGTAACGCCAATGCGGTAGCAGAGATAACCTTGGGATTCATGCTGGCACTTGCTAGACGAATTCCTAGTTTAGATGCTTATGTCAAGTTTGGGAAATGGGAAGATCCAGTTGCCCCATATTTATCTTTTAGAGGCATAGAACTTCGTACCAACATCCTGGGGATAGTTGGGTTGGGCCGAATCGGCAAATCTGTAGCAAAAATTGCACGGTCCTTGGGCATGGAAGTACTAGCTTTTGATCCGTACGCAGGTGCCTTAGGGCAACGTATTGATGGAGCCTTACTTACTGACCTGGACAGCGTTGTAAAACAATCGACTTTTCTTTCTCTTAACGCACCAAGATCAGAGGAAACCACAGGGCTTATATCAGACAATCACTTAGCTTCAATGCCCTCAGGTTCTTTTTTAATTAACACATCGTTCTACGAGATTGTAGATGAAAGCTCCTTAGTAAATCGCCTAAACTGTGGCCCACTTGCAGGGGCTGCTTTTGACGTCCATCCTGCCCATCCCGTGCCACCTAGTAGCCCGCTCCTGAAACTCAATAATGTTATTTTGACACCCCATATAGGGGGCGCAACTAATGAAACGATTGAGCGGCACTCAAATATGATCGTTACGGATCTACGTAGATACCTTCGCGGTTACAAGCCAAATAATCTTGTCAACCCTGACGTGTGGCAAATGTATGACCACTAAACTTCTTGCCATAGACTTGGGAAGCAGTCATGTACATGCTGCAGTATCAGATCTTAACGGAACACAAATCGGGTCAGCAGAATATCCTCTCCATTTAACGGCAGACTCTGAGGGGTCAGATTTGGCTTGGACAATCGATCCTGCGATTTTGATAAAAACCGTGGCATCCACAGCCGCTAGCGCATTAAAAAACGCTCTGGCATCATCAAATGAGATCGCAAGTATCGGAATCACAGGTCAACGACAAGGGGTTGCTTTTTTAGGGCAACTCAAACAAGACTTGCTCTTAAGTCCAAACATAGACATTCGAGCAGCATTTGAGGGTTTGGTATTACAAGAAAAATTTGGCACAGAAACTAAACGAATCACAGGCCACTTCCCTTTAGTGATATTAGCTCCGTCACGTCTAATGTGGCTCAGGAACCATAGACCTGATCTTTATAGCCAACTTTCATCAATTTTGACCCTTCCAGCGTGGCTAGTCCATAAACTCACTGGCGTCTTATTTGATGAACACACTCTATCTGCTGCAACTGGCCTTTTAGATATATCAACCCTAGAAAGACCTTTCTCCCTAATTGACAACATGGGTATTCCTCGATCGATACTTCCCCCTCTTATCTCATCTGGGGAAATAGGAGGGCAATTAACTAACGAGGCAGCTAAATTTTTGAATCTACGTCCTGGTACACCAATCACTCTCGCCGGTGCCGATACGCAATGTGGAATGTTGGGAATGGGTCTATCATCCGTTGGCGAACTCGGCGTGGTCACTGGTTGGAGTTGCTCCGCCCAAGTCATCACAGGGACCCCTAAATATGATAGCGAATCTGATGCCTGGATTGGTTGCTTTCCGTTAGCAAACCGATGGGTGCTTGAGGCTAATTTAGGTGATGCAGGTCGGGCTCATCGATGGCTTAAGGATTTGTTCTTGAACCAAGACTCATCATGGCAAGAGGCAGATAGGCTAGCGAGTGAGTCCAAAGATAGTGAGCTACAAGGAACTTGGACATTCCTTGGTCCAGGCCCAATATCTGCCCCAGCCGCTGGGCTTCATCGTGGTGGACTGTTGTTCTCTACACCTCTTAGTTATCAAGTTCCCGACGTCGGCCAATTATTCCAATCATTCTGGGAAAACCTATGCTTCAGCTTAAAGGCAAATCTTTCTTTGATCTGTTCTGAAGCACCCACACTACACCTAGGAGGTGGAATGGCGCGAAGCAGGCAATTAGCCCAGACATTGTCAAATGTCTTAAACACCGAAGTTAAACGTAGTAAATTTCCGCACGTAAGTGCCGCTGGAGCTTGTTTGGCTGCCGGGGCCGCGGTTGGTTTAGTTGACTCTTTACATGACGCTATACAAACTTACCAGCCTTCGTGGGAGCAATTTCAACCCGAATCCAACGCTGTCATGAAACTTGAAGACCGTTTCGAAGAATGGATCACTTTATACCAACGCCTCCAGGATTAATATCATGAGATTAGATAATCTGCATCAGGAACGATCGCACTTAAGTGAGGCTTGTAGACGTCTGGCCACAATGAACATGTCAGAGGGGACAGCAGGAAACGCAAGCGTAAGGATTCCCGGCACCTCATGTGAAATGGTGCTTATAACTCCATTAGGACAACCGATGAGTAAAATCAAACCCGAAAATCTCTGCTTGATAAACATGGAAGGTGACCCAATCGATGAGAACTTTCCACCTTCATCAGAGACTCTTCTTCACCTCGCAGCGTATCGGGCCAGACCAGAGATAACCGCGGTGGTGCATACCCATCCGAAATTTGCCGGAATCCTGGCCGTATCAGCAAAACCATTGCCCGCATTACTAGATGAGATGGTGATCAATTTGGGAGGATCTATCTTAGTTGCAGATTACGCTTTTCCAGGCACCGAAGAGTTAGCAGATGCCGCTGTTCGAGTCCTTGGCGACCGCATGGCTGTAATACTACGTAATCATGGCCTTATCACCGCCGGGATGAACCTAGATGATGCTGTTTCAAACACCCTGTTGGTGGAACACGCGTCGCAGATTTTCGTATATACTTCACTCCTTGGAGAAACACATCCCCTACCTAACGAAATCGTAGAAAAGGAGCGGGAATTATATAAAATGCGCATCTCAGTTAAGCTCTCCAATCAAAAGGATTATGGTCACAGTACCTAGTTTCATACTACGACGACTTTATGTTAAAGGCAGCCTCCTAGCCACCGATCAAGGTATTGAATTCCGGCTGCTTAACAAACTAGGCTCCGGATATGCCAAGCGACTGATGCCCATAGCAATTGATGGCGTTGAAATACCAATCGAGAAATGTGCCTTCCACGCAAATGGTTCTAAAGTCCTTTTTACTGAGATTACCGAGGATAAGCCCTTTACTATAGCGTTGAATCAGATAACAACCGTTGCTCTGGACGAGGTAAAGTTGAGTGACGGCCCTCACAAAATTGTTATGGCTTTCGAAGTGCCCGGGCTCGGAATTATCAGATTCGACTTCGTGGACACCTTGTCCAATGGTTGATAATCCCCCCCCACCTGTCATAGCAGTCACAGGTTCTTCAGGATACATCGGATCGCGACTCCTACAACAACTTGAGAACGTTGAATCTATTGCCAAGTTGATAGCAATTGATATCAAACCACTGCCAATGCCATTCCACAACATAGACGCATACCGCCTTGATCTTGCTCAGCCCATAGATCAAGTTTTTCACAAGCACAAGATCAGCACCGTAGTGCACCTCGCTTTTGACATGAGAGCAGGCCGAACCGCTCAAGAATCTCTCGCCATTGATAAGAAAAATATAGCAAGTTTAGAGAATGTCCTCATGGCATGTCACACATTTTCAGTCCAACATTTGATCTACACTAGCAGCCACACAGTATATGGTGCACACCCAGACAATCATGTTCCTATTATGGAAGATACCAAGCTGAAACCGTTACAAGGGTTTCAATATTCCCAGACGAAAGCGGCATCCGAATTCTTGCTCCGTAGCTTCGCACACGAGAATCCTGCTATTAGTGTAACAATCCTGCGAAGTAGTATGGTTCTAGGACCAGCGGCGGTAAATTATGTCTCCAAAGGATTCCAAAAACCGTTTCTGCTGCGTGTCCTAGGATATGATCCACCGTTGCAAGTGATACACGAGGACGATCTCACTGCCATTCTAATGCGATTCAGCATGGATCCTAGACCAGGTATATTCAACGTCGCAGGAGATGGTTATCTGAATTACACGAGGTTCGCTAAAATCCTTGAAAAGCCCCTGATCCCGTTACCGTCCATAATCGCTTATCCTCTAACCGAACTAGCTTGGAAATTAGGGATACAAAAAGATTCTCCTAGCATTGGGTTGAACCTGATAAGGTACCCAATAATATTGAGTACTGAAAAACTTAAGCAAGAAACCGGTTTTAAATTCTCCTATACTTCAGAAGAAGCAGTCGCTTCATACATAGCAGGGGTTTGAATGTCCATAAATCCTCCCTTATTTCCATTGACGCTGATCCAAAACTGTGCAATCATATGGCGTCTCATTGTCTAGTTGACTACTAGACAATTAAGTTAGAAACGTTTTAACCAAAGGTGATCTCCGAACCAGCCAACATCGCCTGTTAATCATCCCTATATGTTGAGTAATCGAATCACGGGGGGGGCGATCACTGCGAACAGGACGTCGCAACTGTTCGCACCACATACCTCCGGGCTGGCCCTCAGAGGATTTTACTGGTGACAGAATCTTGAGCACTCAATCAGAATCAATTAAGAAAGAACACACAATGACCACCCCAAGTACTGATGTCGAGTCTGTCGCTGACCAAGGATACAAATATGGTTGGACAACTGACGTAGAGACAGAGATAGCGCCCAAAGGGCTTAGTGAAGATATGGTTCGATGGATCTCCAATAAAAAGAACGAACCTGAGTTCCTGCTGCAATGGCGACTCAAGGCCTTCCGATATTGGCTGACGTTGTTAGATAAGAACCAACATCCGCAGTGGGCAAATGTACAATATCCGGCTATAGATTTCCAAGATATCCGGTACTATTCAGCACCCAAGGCCAAAGCTCAACTCGAAAGTCTGGACGAAGTGGATCCTGAAATACTCAAGGCCTATGAAAAGCTGGGCATCCCATTGCAAGAACAGAAACGTCTTGCCGGCGTTGCGGTAGACGCGATTTTTGACAGTGTATCTATAGTTACTACCTTCCGAGAAGAACTGGCCAAACACGGCATAATTTTCTGCTCGTTTTCTGAGGCGGTGAAGGAACATCCAGCCTTAGTCAAAAAATACCTAGGGTCTGTTGTTCCTTACACTGACAACTTCTATGCTGCCCTGAACGCAGCTGTGTTTTCAGACGGTTCGTTCTGTTATATACCTAAAGGGATCCGCTGCCCATTAGAACTCACAACATATTTTCGGATCAACACGGCTGAGACAGGACAATTTGAAAGAACCCTCATCATCGCTGACGAAGGCAGCTACGTCAGCTACCTGGAAGGCTGCAGCGCCCCGATGCGTGACGAAAACCAGCTTCACGCTGCTGTGGTTGAACTGGTTACCCACGATAATGCTGAGATTAAGTACTCTACCATCCAGAATTGGTATCCAGGCAGCGAAGATGGAAAGGGTGGTATCTACAACTTCGTTACCAAACGGGGCCATTGCAAAGGACAGGATTCCAAGATCTCCTGGACCCAAGTGGAAACTGGATCCGCCATCACTTGGAAGTACCCGAGTGTGATTCTTCAAGGCGACAGATCGATTGGTGAATTTTACTCTGTTGCCTTAACTAAAGGTCGTCAGCAGGCGGATACAGGGACTAAAATGATCCATCTGGGCAAAAACACTAGAAGCAAAATCATATCCAAAGGTATCTCAGCGGGACATGGCAGCAATACCTACCGTGGGCTAGTCCGAGTCATGCCCAAAGCGGACAATGCTTGGAATTTCACCCAATGCGACTCTCTTCTCTTGGGTGACAAATGTGGAGCTCACACTACCCCTTACGTAGAAATTCGAAACAACACAGCCCATCTAGAGCATGAGGCCTTCACATCAAAAGTAGATGAGGAAATGCTCTTCTATTGCAACCAGCGTGGAATTTCCAATGAGGCTGCACAATCCTTGATTATCAACGGATTCTGCAAAGAGGTCTTTCAGAAACTACCGTTCGAATTCGCAGTTGAGGCTACTCGCCTCCTCGACTTGAACCTTGAAGGGTCTGTAGGTTAACAAAAAGCGTCATGTTAGAAGTCAAAAACCTGTGCGCCTCTGTCGGCGGTACAGCTATTTTAAAAGGTCTGGATCTTTCATTACCCACAGGCCAGGTGCACGCTATTATGGGCCCGAACGGATCTGGGAAAAGCACTTTTGCCAACGCACTAGCAGGAAAGCCAGGTTACGATATCACGTCAGGGCAAATCTCTTTTTTCGGCAACGATCTTTTGGCTATGCCTCCAGAAGAGAGAGCACGGGCTGGTGTTTTCCTATCCTTCCAACATCCGGTAGAGGTTCCTGGGGTACGGTTAGACCAGTTTCTGAGGGCTGGTTATAACGCCATAAGCAAAAGTCGCGGATCGGAAGAGTTAGACCCTATCAAATTCGACAGAATGCTACAGCAAAAAACTAAAATCGTAGAAATGGACGCTTCCATGACCCGTCGGGCAGTAAACGAGGGCTTTTCTGGCGGTGAGAAGAAACGCAGCGAGATCTTGCAGATGGCCGTGCTGGAGCCTAAACTCGCTATATTGGACGAACCAGATTCTGGATTAGACGTCGATGCCCTCAGAATTGTCGCACAAGGAATCAACCAGCTCAGAACCAAAGATACCTCGCTCCTCCTGGTAACACACTACCAACGTATACTAGACTATGTCGTTCCAGACGTAGTCCACATATTAGTGGACGGAAAGATAGTGCACTCAGGAGGCAAGGAACTCGCTCTTGAAATTGATGCAAGGGGTTATGACCAGTACGAAGAGCCAAGACAGACTTCCGGTCATTCCGTCAATTGAAGAAACAGCGACCTATGAACCAGGAATCGGATATGGCGCTTGCATCTTACCGATCGGCTCAGGCGACCTTAGAAAGTACAGACTTATTGCAAGATCCAGATTGGATCCGAGACCTCCGGGCTGCAGCACTAGGCTCTTTCCTCTCTGCAGGATTTCCTACAGCCCGTCGTGGGAACGAGACTTGGAAATATACCAACGTGGAACCTATCTCCTCGGTTATTTTCCATTGCCCTGAACAAGGTCTGAAGCCCGAGACCAAAGATCTGGACTCTTTTGTAATCCATGAAACTAATTGGACCCGCCTAGTATTTCTTAATGGAGCTTTTTCGAGTTGTCTTTCCACCCCTTCATTGGTAAATGACGGAATATCCGTCTCAAGCTTGGCAAATTCGCTAAAAAGCCACAGCAATATATTACAAAAGTACCTAGGTCAGTTGGCAGATTATTCGGGCGAGCCTTTCACAGCATTGAACACCGCTTTCCTACACGACGGAGCTTTAGTTCATCTAGCGAAAGACACTAGAGTAGACGCACCTATACACCTGCTTTTTCTAACCAACAGTCGCAAGAGTGACGTCGTAACCCACCCTAGAGTATTGATCATAGCAGAGGAAGGCAGTCAAGCAACGATTGTAGAAAGCTATGGAAGCTTCCACAACGAAAGATATTTTTGTAATACCGTGACCGAGGTATTTGTAGATAGCAACGCAGAAGTTAATCATTATCGCCTTCAGCGTCACACAAACCTCGCCTACCAAGTCGGAACCACTCAAGTCCAACTCCAACAAGATTCTCGTTTCTCCTCTGTTGCACTCGATCTCGGAGGTTCACTCGTACGAAATAACCTTACAGTCCTAACCGACGGTGAAGGTTCTTCCTGCAAACTGAACGGTGCTTATATAACCAACGGGAAACAACATGTAGACAACCAGGTAATCATTGACCATGCGAAGGCTCACACATCAAGCAGGGAGCTTTACAAAGGAATCCTCAGCGGTAGCTCTAAGGCGGTATTCCACGGAAGTATAATCGTTCGCCCGGGTGCTCAAAAAGTGGATTCACGTCAAGAAGACCGTAATCTTATATTGTCTGAAGACGCAGAAGCTGATGTTAAACCCGCATTTTGGATCAATGCCGACGATGTAAAATGCGGACATGGTACCGCTAGTGGTCGCTTAGATGACGACGAAGTTTTCTACCTCAAAAGCCGGGGCTTAGACGAAAATTCCGCTAAAAGACTCCTTATGCGAGGCTTCATAAAAGAGGTAATAGACGGGATTCAATGCGAGACGCTAAAGCTCCACGTTAATGATCTGGTGGATTCCAAACTGGAAGATCTTTAAGATCCACCGGGTGAAAGGCGCAACATGCTGAATATAGAGAAAATACGTTCTGACTTCCCAATACTTGCCCGACAAGTTTATGGTAAGCCACTGGTGTACCTAGATAACGCGGCCACTTCTCAGAAACCTACCCAAGTCATTGATTCTCTAGTAGATTATTACCAACGTTATAACTCTAATGTCCACCGAGGTGTACATTCCCTAAGTATGGAAGCTACCCAAAGATATGAAGAAGCTCGCGAAAAAGTATCGGCATTTATCGGGTGCCCTAGTCCCGAGTCACTTATTTGGGTGAGGAATACCACAGAAGCAATCAACCTAGTCGCGTCAACTTGGGGACAAACTAACATCGGGCCCGGAGATGAGATTCTAACGTCTGAGATGGAACACCATAGCAACATAGTTCCATGGCAACTTTTGGCAAAATCTACTGGGGCAAAGTTACGATTTCTACGAGTGAAAGATGACTGGACCCTAGACATATCAGACTTGGATCAGCTTATCAACCACCGTACTAAGCTAGTAGCTCTCACGCATATGTCCAACGTATTAGGTACTATCAATCCGGTGAAACAAATAGCAACGGAGGCTCACTCGGTCGGTGCCGCTGTATTAATTGACGGTGCCCAAAGCGTCCCCCATATGCCGGTAAATGTTCAGGATCTAGATTGTGATTTCCTAGCATTTTCAGGGCATAAAATGCTGGGTCCTACCGGGATAGGGGGGCTATATGTAAGACCGTCATTCCTAGAGCAAATGGAACCATTTTTAACCGGTGGAGAAATGGTTAAGGAGGTCAGCTTGGATACCGCAAGCTGGAATGATCTCCCAATGCGTTTTGAGGCTGGAACACCCAACATAGCTGACTCTATTGCCCTTGGCACCGCCGTAGATTACCTACAATCCCTAGATATGCATAATGTACATCAAAGAGAAATGGAACTGACACGATACGCACTCGCCAATCTAAAAGAACTTGCCGAGGAATTCACATTCTATGGCCCTGACGACCTTACAATCCGCGGCGGAGTGATCTCATTTTCTTCATCAGATATACATCCCCATGATATAGGCACAATATTAGATCGTGAAGGAATTGCGATCCGGGCAGGGCATCATTGCGCCATGCCGCTCGTTCGTGGAAAACTAGGGCTTGCGGCAACCGCTCGTGCTAGCTTCTACATTTACAACACTGAAGAAGAAATTGAACTTCTAACACATGGGCTGCGTAAAGCTTTAAGATATTTCAGTCCTAAACAATCCGGAAACAAGGTTGCCTAACAACTCTCGTAAAATAGTCTGCTATCCGTTTCATAAGATACGTCAACAATGACAAATACTTCATATGACGAGCTAGATGACATCTATCAAGAGGTCATCTTAGATCATTACCGTAATCCACGAAATCAAGGAGATCTATTAAACCCAGATCTACAATCCCGAGGATTCAATCCCTTTTGTGGAGATGAGGTTGTATTAGGTTTAGAGTTAGACACAAATGGAATTGTAAATAACGTAGGATTCACCGGACAAGGATGTTCGATTAGCCAGGCCGCGGCCTCAATTCTTACCGATCTTGTACAAGGCAAAAACTTAGATCAGATTGTGCAACTTTCTCAACGGTTTAGAGAATTAATGCGAGGACAAGAGTTAGAAGACAATGAATTGGATCAAATGGGAGATCTTGAAGCTCTCCAGGGGGTCAGAAACTTTCCTATCCGGATCAAATGTGCGCTCTTAGCCTGGGCAACGCTAGAAGATAGCATATCAGAATATCGGTCTACATCCCTCTAGATGTTACAGATGCTATCGGTTGTATCGTTGTCATCCAGGTAACAATCCCTGCACATATCATCTCCAGATCACAGTGCCAAACGCATTGGGCTTGCAGCCAGGATAACCGTCGCTTTAGCCATTGGATTCAGAGAGATCACCGGGTCCTTTATACTGAACCTTGCTTAAACCACCTATGTCAGTTCCTTTCCAGCCAAAGTTTTGCCCAATAGAAATACTCGGATGCAGCTTCATTTGGTGCAAACCCTCTAACGTTATCTTGTAACAACCAAGTCGTGGTCTGATTAACCGGACTAAATACATACCCTTCCTCTAGCAGAAGTCTCTGGATAGATTTAATCAATTCACCCCTTGATGCACTATCGAATCCGAGCGACGATTGCTCCTCTATAAGCTCGTCAAGCATAGTGTTTGAATGATTTAACAAATTCCACTTTCCTAGACTGTGATAGGCGGAATAAAGGTACCCATTGGGCCCGGAAGCAGGAGGAACTGGACCTATGAGCACATGGTACGTCGCAGATTCCTGAAGAAGTTCGGCATACTTTAATGGACTGACAGCCTTCATTATTGGAGAAAATCCAACAGCGCGTAAATCCTGCTCTACTTTGTAACCTAACTCCAAATATAGCAGACCAAAGTCAGCCACTAATAGATTAATCTGAGGAGATCTCCCATCGAGTAATTGTCGGGCCTCTTCTGGCTTATGAAAAAGATCTTCAATCCACGGGTTGCCAAGTAATCCTGAAGAACTCACCACCGGTATACCAGCCCCGAGAAACCCCTTGCCGTTCCATATCTCTTTGCGATAACTAACTGGATCAAGGGACTTAATCAAAGCTCGTCGCAAGCTAGCATCATTAAACGGATCCTCCCCCGAATTTACAGCTATTATCGGACCCCCGCCCCCTCTATGAGATTCACGGAAAGGAAACCCTTTTATCCGGTCTCCATATTCCTTCAGAATTTCTAGAGGGACATCTAACAAATCGAGTGAACCCGTCAAAAACGCAGCAATCCCAATCGCTGGATCTTGTATCATCAAAAAGTCTAGCCGTTCCAAATATGGTGCATTTTCTTCGAAATAATCCTTATTTGCTTCAAATGAAGAGCCCACACCATTTTCTGTCTTTAACCATTTCCATGGACCACTTCCAATAACTGGTCCATTCTTTAATCCTCCATCACCTTCTACTACTTCCATGGGAACTATTTTCGAATGTCCATCTGCTATCCCTAAAAGAAAGTCCGCTTCTGGGTAGCGAAGTTCAATACGGAGAGTATATTCGTCCCCTACAACTACATCCTCTATGGATTTAAGTGGAGTGGCGTTTGGCCACCCCTTTGTAAGTTGACGCTCATAGCTAAATTTTAAGTCTTTAGCCAGAAGCTTTCTGCCATTAACTGGGTATATGTCTTGCCATTTGACATCGGTCCTAAGATTAAATTTATAAGTGAGGAGATCGGACACCTCCCAATTCAGACATAATTCGCATTCCAACAAAATGCTAGGTTGCTTGGTAGAATCATCCATGCTTAGCCTCATAAGCCTGCTATACACTATTCCTGGACCTCTTACGGCCAATGTTTCAGAAATCTCTTGCTGGACGTCTCTTGAGGCAATATCAGACGTCACAACAGTGGTCAGTCTTCCACCTGGGTCGCCTAATAAATTCATGTTGTGATACGTAGTAGGTTTCCCCACCGCAGTTGCTCTGGCAACAAAGGTCTGAGAATTTATGGTTTCATTCAGGCTTGATCCTGTCATACACCCCGTCAAATACCATAACCCAATCACGATAAATAGCAGAGTTTTCCTCACCATGATATCCGAAGTTTTTTGGAGAGATTTCCCAATGATCAATTTATCAATACCCATTCCAACACCGCGAAACTAGCACACACTGCTATGGTTATCATCATTGTACTTACTTCAATCGACCCGTTACTATAATTCGAGGTTCTTACTTCCTCCCACACAGGTGAGTTACGTGCCAAAATTAATAGACTCTCACACCCATATTGACCATTTCCCCCCCTCGGAAATCTCAGATGTTCTGTGTAGAGCGATTGATGCGGACGTTGGACTAGTCATTTGCGCCGGAACCACTCTCCAGTCCTCTTCTCATTGCGCCTCTCTGTCAATACAATATCCCATCGTATACGCTGGAGTGGGGCTTCATCCTATGAACCTAGAACATCCTATTGACGATGATACATATTCCTCTTTAGAAAGCCTGATCGCAAATAATCGTAAGGTGATCTGTATTAGCGAAATAGGCCTAGACTTCCAATCCACTTCCCCTTCACGAGACTTACAATATCAAGCCCTCCGCCAACAAATCGGATTAGCTCGAGAACACCGTCTTCCGATCATATTCCATTCTCGGGAGTCGCATCCTGAAATTATGCAAATGTTGTTAAATGAACGCGCATTCGAGGTTGGTGGTGTGATGCACTATTTTCAAGCTGACTTAGACATCGCAAAAACTGCTATAAATCTTGGGTTCTTGGTATCTTTGGCAAAACCGCTTCTTCGGTTACCAGAGTTGCAACAAGTGACTCGTGATCTCCCAATCGATCATATAGTTCTAGAGACCGATGCTGTGCCCCAACCGTGGAAGAAGCATCGGAAGAACTGGACTGAACCTTCACATGTACGCTTTGTAGCAGAAAAAGTTGCTGAGATCAAAGGACTGACCTTAGATCAAGTGATAAAAACGACTACAGACAATTTACTTAGATCATTAAAACTGGACCATAGCTTCTTGACCACCAGGTAGGCATTCTCCAACTAACCTAATAGAACGCAACGTATGCAATCAGGTCCTAGACTTAGATTTGTCACTTCCTCGCTGTTTAATCCAAAAACCGGTTTGTACCAGAAGAACTACAACCACAACTAGTACCACAGCCGATGTTAGGCTAAAGACCCAGTTGCCTAATCTAAACTTATCAGCCCTAGAGTCAGCAATTTGATCAGTTGCGAGCCATTCTGCCTCTAACCCTATTCTATCCAAACCATAAGCGGTAACAAGGGCAGAGTCCAAATCCAACCCATCGTTCAAAGATGATATTAAACTCTGGAAAGGTTGATCGCCATATACTCTGAATAAAAAACTTACGACACTTTCAGATTTCTTATAGAAATAATCCAACGATTCTGGTGTACCCGTAACCGAGTTCATGGAAGTCAATGGTTTGTCATACCTGCGGCTCCAATCAAATTGTTGGACACTGATTGGCTCAGACTCCATATAACTAGCAAACCCTTCATTCAACCAAGCTGGCAACGTAACGGATGGCCGAGATACCGCTTTATCTAGAAAAATATGGGAGGCTTCATGTGTGATGATATCATCACGAAGACCTGCAACTATAAATGCACCCCAGTCAGCAAACGCAAATCCATGAAAAATCTGGTTACTGTCTATGAATTCACTTGTATATGGGAGAGCCAAGTCGGCTTCCTTCCTAGTGCTGTAAACGATCCCATTAATTGGGGTCATAAGTCGGAAGTTAAGAGTTTTTTCAAGTCTGACAAGAGACTCTTGAAACTCAGTCGCGACCTTCTTCACCTTTCGGTCCGGTTGGTCATACCACCATAACGTAATATTCCCAACCGAGGTTGAGCGCCAATCGAATCTTGGATCCATAACCATGACTGTAGTTAAGTTAGTAAGGTTGTCATTACTCAATACGTCTGTAATCGTATAAAAAAACTCTATATTTGATCCGGGCGGAATGTAATTACTACCGGTAAGATCCAGAGTGAAACTTGCCGCAACGTTATAATCAGGGTCGAACTCCAGATATGAGTAATTCCAATGTCCCCCATGTCCATTCCTGTAATTTAGTCTTATGTCTTTAATCTCCATATCGCTTTTCACTTCTAGATGGAATGTAATCTCCAAAGGGGTTTTCATCTCTGTAGTCTGACGGAGCACCTGTATTCCTTCACCGGTTGCATGAACCGAGGAGATACTACGAGAGAAAATCGTTGTAATTATGATTGCCAACAATATCGCTTGGACTGACCTACGAATTCTGTAGCTCATTATTTGAACCAAAGGATGTGCCAACCCAACTCAGTTTCCTTAGAAAATAGACTTTCTATATCCTACGATGTTCAACTACACGATCGATGCGGTTAAATTATAGTTTGATACTAACCACAACGCTGGGAAACCAACTAAGGTCCTGAATCCTTTTCAAAGTATTACTTTAAACTCGGATCCCGTTAACTTCCGAACGAATCCTAGCATGACGCCTAGCTAATAAACACTCAATTGTCAAAATTGGTAGCCTGACGATGTCAACATAACCTCCTCATTTAATTAGATATCCGGTATGCCTACGATATAATGATTCCGATATTTCCAGTTTAGTTATATGTGCACCAAATATTGCAAAACGCAATGCTTATCTCTTAGCCTAATACAACTACTATTTCAAAACCCATGATTGGAAGAACGATAGGAGGGTTCCATGGCTAAAAGACCAACCGCACTGAAAATCCCTCGTTCAATTCTTAATCAGGCCTATCGTCAAGCTCGACGGTCTTTTCCGAATGAGTGCTGTGGTTGGCTGTCAGGCTCTCGGGATTCCGACGAGGTATCTCGAATACGGGAATGTGTTAACGCCCAGAGTTCAGGCAATCACCCAACCAAACCTAGCAGAACTGCAGAAATCGCCTATGTTTTCACCAGTACTGATTTGATAGATCTTTACCATAGCCTAGACACTAAGATGCCCGCCCGTATCATCTTTCATTCTCACCCCAATGGACGCGCCTACCTTTCCCCGACCGATCGTCAGGTGGCTACTAGTCCTTGGGGGGATGGCCCTGTCTATCCAGTCCAACAACTCGTTATAGGGATTGACGGAGATCAGATAGTAGAAGCGGCTTTGTTTTCTTGGTCAGATGAGGATTTAGATTTCATAGAAGTAGACCGTTACGATGGAGCCCACATATAGCTTATTGATGTTCGTAGACGTTATCCGCGTTATATAATTCCGTACTCAGCCGAACGAGCCCTTTCTGATACCATCCAACTCAACACTCCAGGATGCCATATAATCCATGTCCTTATCTTCAAATAACGTGCGCATCATGATACTTTGCGAATACCGGTCTGAGTACCAGTTGTATATCAGGAGAAATGGTTCCACCGAATTTGAGCATAGTGTCAATTAGAGCGTTTTTGGCGATTATTGACAAAGTCCACCAAAACAAATTCACCTAACGCTTGAGGACTACTATAGAACGCCCGCCCTCGATTAACACGGGTTATATTATCTATAAAATTGAGGAGCTGATAGTTATTCTCAAGCATAAATGTGTTGATAATTATTCCTGCTTGAGTACATCTTTTCACTTCTTTTAACGTCTCAAATACAGTCTTTGGAGTAGGTGGGTAACTAAAATATGCACGATCGCCTTCCAAATAAGCTGTCGGTTCACCATCTGTGATCAGTATTATTTGACGAGTGCCCATTTTTTCCTTAGCCAAAAGTTTTCGCGATATCATTAATGCATGATGGAGGTTAGTACCAGGCCTCTGGGTATTCCAACTCGCATTCAATAACTCATCTTCTTTTATTTCATGGGCATAGTCGGAGAATCCTACTATAAACAGCCTATCCCTAGGGTATTGAGAACGAATCAAGGAAAAAAGTGCCATCGCTACTTTCTTTGCAGCCTGGAATGATTCAACCATCCCCATAGATCGGCTCTGATCAAGTAAAACCACCGTGGCTGCCTGAGTAGAATGCTCGCTCCTAAACACCTCGAAGTCGCTGGGTTCGATTCTAATGGGAAGACCTCTTCCCTGCCTGTATAACGCCTTTTTCAAGCTCTGCGGCAAATTTACATCGAACGAATACCCATATTCATATGGTTTAGTCTCATCTAATCTTTCTCCGATTGACCCTCTCAGCGAAATATAATGCGGACCAACCCGGTCTTTTTTTAATTTGCTGAATACTTCTACTAAGGCTCGTTGTCCGATTTTGCGAATTCCCAAAGGAGTAAGTTCGAGATGATCTTCCCCGATCATGTAACCTGCCTCTTCTAATATATGTTTTACCTCCTTGAGCTTTTCCAGACTATATTTGGCACCGTCCCCGGACCAACGAGCCAGTTCATCCGGATCTATATTCTCTAAATCGCCGGTTTGGATGGCATCTCGAAGACTCCTCTCCAGCCTATCGATGGCCCGCATCTCTTTGAGTACCTCCGTGGCCCGACTTAAATCGAGTCTTTCTTCCCCCGTGAACGAATGTTTCGTGGCCGATTCTTTACCTAGTTTTAACTTGGCGATAAGAGAAGCTACGTCAGACATCTCATTCTTATATTTTTCACTTTGAACAGACGCCATAACGTCTTCAAATTCTTGTTTTATGTTTTGGGACATGCTCTTTGAAAGAGCATGTGTTTGGATTATCTGGTCTTCAATGTGTTCGATAAAGTCATCTAAGGTTGGAGAGGAGATAGAGCCAAACATAGATCCAAATTTATCTAAAAGTTCTCTGTAGTCAGGTTTCAACCCCATTAGTTCTTCTCTAAGCATATGAGTGAGTTCCCGTAACATCTTTATATCTTGAGAGGTGTGATCTACGATTTGTTGCTTCAACATGTTCAGGATTTCTTGATGCATTTGGCGCGCCTTAGAGTCCATAAAATCGTAATCTTCTAATTCTTTGATCGCACCAGCTACATTATCTGAAATCAAATCCAGTTTTCCCAAATTGACCGCCACACGCTGGTGGGTCTGGTCTACGGAGTCTCCTAATTTTTGCGATGCTTCGTATAAGCTCTTCCTGATACCTTGTCGCTCAGTCCGGACTACTTCATCAATCCTTTTTCTCAGATCATCTACCACGGAATCAATATTGTAGCGTTCTAACTTCTGTTTGCGATGCCGTCTTAGTTGTTGCAAGAACTCTTGAAGGCCCTGTACCCTGTCGTTATTCCTTTTATGAATCCCCCTGCGAAATAATTCTTTCATCGCCGTCATCACGTCATTTTGCCGAAACATATCATCGGTTAATTGTTCCAACAAATCATCAGCGGCAATCGTGAATTCAGACTGGCTGCCATCCCAACGAGAATAACGATACCTAGGAGTAGTCACTGTTTCCCACCTGCCCCAACTCGCATTTTAAATCCTAGATGGCCAGTGTAGGCTATTTTTAATCTCAGCGATCACCACGACCTCCTGATAAGCCGATAGAATTTCAATTAACTTGTCTTCATCTTTGCAAAGCCTAAAAAGAATGGTATTAATAGTCCCACTAAGGATAAATTAGCTGTCCGGAAGACCCCGGGCCGGATTTCCATGCTACTATTACACATTAGCTACGGCAAGCAGCGGAGTAGATACCGGCACGAAAATAGAAACGCCTCAAGCTTGGTAGTTTGATTGCGCCCTAATCAGCATGGTACGCTTGAAACATCGAACCATCGGGGATTAACTAGATGCAAGAAGTTATTGAAGAGACAATCCGGCTCTTGGAGCAAGGTGAGCCATGTGTGTTGGCCACAGTTGTTAGGACCAAGGGTTCCACCCCACAGAAACCAGGGGCCAAGCTAGTAGTGCGCAAAGATGGAACTGCTGTGGGAACACTAGGTGGAGGATGCGTCGAAGGCGATATTTGGTTCGCGGCTAAAGAAATCATGAGACGCCAGAGTGGCCCAGAATTCAAGGACTATTACTTGAACGAGGACATTGCTGCAAGGGACGGCTTGGTTTGCGGTGGTACCATGTATTTCTTCTTGGATCCACTGACAACATCAAGCGATTACCTACCATATGGACGTGAAATCTTAGACGCTTACAATGGTGGAAAAGTTGTTGGAATGGCAACGATAGTCCGATCCAACGAACCCCAAAATATGGGATCTCGGTTACTCCTACGCCACAACGGCGCCATCGATGGAACATTGGGTCGGAAGGATTTGGATCAGTTAGCTTTAGAATCCATACCGAAGATAGCAGAGATAGGCGACAACAATCACATACTTGCTGCAGATGGAACCGAGATCTTCGTAGAAGGTTTTACATCACCTGCCACACTAGTAATTATGGGGGGAGGACACGTCGGTAAAGCCACATCAGTAGTGGCTAAAAATCTCGGATTTAGAATATATATCGTCGACGATAGACCTGAATTCTCTAATAAAGACCGCTTCCCCGAAGCGCGAGACACTGTTATAGATAAATTCAGTTCAGGACTTGACCGGATTCCTATTAATATCAACACGTACATAGTAGTGGCGACCCGCGGTCACAAACAGGACGATATGGCGCTTGAGGCTGCGATTCGCACTCCAGCCCGTTATGTTGGACTCATGGGTAGCCGTCGCAAGACGTTACTTATTTATAAAAATCCACTAAAAAAAGGTTATTCTCCCGAAACGCTTCGGAAAGTCAACGCGCCTATCGGTCTAGATATTGGTGCTCTCACCCCTGAAGAAATTGCAGTCAGCATAATGTCAGAACTTGTGATGGTTAAAAGAGGTGGGACCGGTCGCTCGATGCAAATGGACGAGAAGTTTTTCAACAGAGCTATACAACAGGCAAAGGTCAAGGAGTGGACCGCGTAGGAGCCATGCTTTTGGCCGCTGGGCTCTCAACTCGAATGGGAGAGCCCAAACCTTTCCTTGATTGGAAGGGCAAATCCCTTCTTAACTACCAAACTGAAACCTTACGGAACGCTGGCCTTAATCCTGTCTTGGTCATTTTAGGACACCGCGCCGATCAAATTGAGACAGATCTCATCCCTGATGAGTCACTTCAGGTCATACATAACCCACATTACAAACAGGGTCGCAGTACATCGATCCGTGCGGGTGTAAAGGCGTTGGAATCTTCGAATGTAGACTCGCTGCTAATACTCAATATCGATCAACCCAGACAAATCAGCTCTATTAAATCCCTAGTCAAATCACACCAGGAAGCAGGATCCTTGATCACCATCCCGACCTATCAAGGCAAAGGTGGTCATCCGGTAATATTTTCTACCAGCCTTCTAGCAGAACTGTCTCAAGTGTCTGAAGATAGCCAAGGCATAAAAGCATTGGTTCGTCGACATGAAAAAGAGACACACCGGTTAGATCTAGGGCTTGAAGAAGTACTGCTAGACTTTAACACCAAAGAGGAATATCGCCGTGCGTATATTCTCCACGGGAGAAATTAACCCTATTGCATCACCATCAAATCCGATTTGTAGACTCATTGTGAAACGATACCACCTCTTAGACAACCTTTAAAACGCAAGAGGCGGTTTTCGCTAATTCCCAACAAGCTTCGGGCACTCTAACAGCCGGAGCATTACAATTCACCATGTGTTAACATGGGTCGATTATTTTAACTACGCTTGGGAGGAGCATATGCCGGCGTTAGAAGGCATCCGGGTTCTGGATCTCACGAGGGCCCTAGCTGGACCTTACTGTTCCCTCATGCTCGGTGACTACGGTGCCGATGTTATTAAAATAGAATTGCCAGGTCGGGGTGACGATACCAGGCAATGGGGACCACCATATATCAACTCGGAGAGTGCCTATTTCCTCTCAATTAACAGGAGCAAGCGCAGCCTTACCTTGAACCTTAAAGACTCCAAAGGCAAAGATATCTTTATGCAGTTGGCCCGTGATGCTGATGTGATTTTGGAAAACTTTACACCGGGTGTCATGGAGCGGCTCAGCATGGACTATGACTCCGTTAAGTCCATTAACTCCAAGATAATTTTTTGTTCCATTTCCGGTTTCGGCCAAACGGGCCCTTATCGCGACAGGCCTGCATACGACCAGATGATGCAAGGTGTAGGCGGCATCATGAGTCTGACTGGAGAACCAGACGGACCTCCTCAAAAGATGGGAATTGCCCTTACTGATATAGGCGCGGGTATGCTAGGAGCTTTTGCGATCATGACTGCCCTGTTTCATCGACAACGCACTGGACAAGGCCAATACATAGATGTCTCGATGCTAGACAACCAAGTAGCGTGGCTCACATATCAGGCTGGTACATTCTTCGGAACCGGTGCCCCACCACCACGTCTAGGCTCCGCACATCCAAATTTAGTTCCTTACCAAGCTTTCCAGTGCTCTGACAAAAAATATGTTAATGTGGCAGTCGGAAACGAACGTTTCTGGGAACGATTCTGCACTGCCATAAATCGTAGTGATCTGTTGGAAAACCCCCGCTATGCACTGAATCGGGACAGAGTTAAAAATCGATCTGAACTCGTGTCCATATTGCAACAAGAATTTGCAAATAAAACGGCTTCTCAATGGGTGGAAATCCTCGAAAAGTCAGGCGTTCCAAGCGGAGCAATAAACGACTTATCAGACGTTTTTTCCGATCCCCAAGTCGTCCATAGAGAAATGATTTTAGAGATGGACCACCCCGCAGCAGGCAGGATAAAACAAACCGGTCTCGCTATAAAATTTTCAGGGTCTCCAGGCTCAATTAATATTCCTCCGCCTCTATTAGGAGAACACAATGTAGAAATCCTGGCAGAATTAGGATTCGGACCAGACGATATAAGCGATCTTCAACGGCAACAGATCATTTAGTTTGTTAGCTTCCTTGCCTCGAAATTGGTCTTTGATTATCATTTGAAAAATCTTCACCAAAAGGTCTCTCGCTCATGGATTTAGGACTTAAAGAACGGGTAGCAATAGTGGGTGGCTCCAGCAAGGGTATGGGTAAAGCAACCGCCATTGCATTAGCACGGGAAGGGGCGTTCGTAACGATTAGTTCCCGTTCTGAGACAGATCTGCGAAAAACAGAGATGGATATTGCTCGGATAGCATCGCAACAACATGTGTTAGCAATTCCTGCAGACTTATCCAAACACGATGACATCAGAAAAGTAGTGCGGGAAACATTCAACCGATTTGATCGGTTGGACATCATAGTTAACAACATTGGGGGACCGCCTCAAGGAAAAGCAGCAGACCTAGGAGACGAGCAATGGTATGCTGCCTTAGAACTCAACTTCCTCAGTGCAATAAGAATGAGCCGCGAAGCCATCCCCTACATGAAACAACAACGATGGGGCAGAATCGTCAACCTCCTGTCTAACACAGTCAAGCAACCTGCGCTAGACCTCGTTCTTTCCACATCTACCCGGTTGGCTGTAGTCGGTTTCGCTAAAAGCCTTTCTACAGAGGTCGCTCCCTTTAACATTACCGTCAACAATGTTCTTCCAGGGGCTGTGCTTACTGATCGCATGACATCGCTTTACAACTCGATGGCTGAATCCCACGAAAAAACTGCAGAAGAACTAATGCAAAACGCCACTAGGCAAATTCCCATGCGTCGACTTGGTAGGCCAGAGGAGATGGGAGATCTAATTTCCTTCCTTGCTTCAGAGCGCGCCGGATTCATTACAGGCCAAAGCATTAGCCTAGACGGAGGAGCTCTCTCTTCAGTGATTTGAAGCCCTAAAATATGGCGTGATGAAAAATCTTTGGTATTCCCTTGAAATTACTGTCTCCTCACTGGTCAGGGTTTCTGAAAACTCGCTAGATATCCTATAGAGGGAGTGTGTAATTCAACTGCAGTGTATAGCCCATGCATGATCCTGACTGCGGTCTAATACACCCTACCCCGTTACCGCCCCTTGTGATGCTGAAGATACCAACTTAGCATATTTAGCCAGTGCTCCAGTCGTATAAGCACTCGGTCGAGGTTGCCATTTAGTCGCGCGACGATCCATTTCTCCCACCGGCAGTTCAACTGTCAAACTTCGATTTACACAATCTACTGTCACCACGTCTCCCTCTTCCAACAAGGCAATCGGCCCTCCTACTGCAGCCTCAGGGGCTACGTGTCCAACCATAAGCCCATGGGTAGCGCCAGAAAACCGTCCATCGGTCATTAGTGCCACACTTTCTCCTAATCCTTGCCCTATCAAGGCCCCCGTCACAGTCAACATCTCACGCATTCCCGGTCCACCTTTAGGTCCTTCATACCTTATTACGACGATGTCTCCAGATTTGATATCTTGGGCTTGTATAGCAGAAAATGCGTCTTCTTCGCAGTCAAATACTCTCGCCGGACCCTTTTGATATAAATGCTGCTTGCCCGCCACCTTAACAACACATCCCTCCGGGGAAAGATTCCCTTTTAGGATAGCCAGTCCCCCAGTAGCACCAATAGGCTTTTCTACAGTAGATACTATATTCTGCTGTAAATCTGTTTGCACATATTCCAAATTGGCACGGACGGTTTTACCAGTGACAGTCATGACGTCCCCATGCAGTAAGCCTGCATCAAGCAACAGTTTCATTACAAATGGAACCCCACCTACTCTGTCCAAATCTGCCATCAAGTACTGACCGCCTGGTTTCATATCCGCTATATAGGGAGTCCTGTTGCTCACGATGTCAAACTCCTCGATAGTGAACGGCACCTCCGCTTCTCTGGCTATAGCAAGAAAGTGAAGCACAGCGTTAGTTGACCCTCCCATTGCCGCTACCACTGCAATAGCATTTTCAATTGACTCCTTAGTGATGATATCCCTAGGACGAATTCCCCGCTCCATTAACTCCAATACCTGCTGTCCTGCCATATGAGCCATTTGGCGTTTGCGCCCGTCTACCGCTGGGATAGATGCATCCCCTGGTAGAGACATACCCAAGGCTTCTATAGATGAAGACATAGTGTTGGCAGTAAACATCCCGGCACAGGATCCGGCGCCTGGGCATGCCGCGCATTCCACATCTCTCAACTCTTGAGAGGAGATACTACCTTTGCTAAAGGCGCCTACGGCCTCAAACACATCTTGTATGCTTAAGTCACGTCCTTGGTATTTCCCAGGGAGGATCGTGCCACCATATACAAATACAGCCGGGATGTTCAATCGCGCAATCGCCATTAATGTGCCTGGCAAGTTCTTATCACATCCAGCAACTGTCACTAACCCATCAAACCCTTCAGCAAATGCAACTAGTTCTATAGAATCTGCAATGACTTCCCGACTGACCAAAGAAGCTTTCATCCCCTGAGTTCCCATAGATACGGCATCACTCACAGTCATAGTTCCAAATTCAAAAGGAGTACCAGATGCAGATCGGACACCCTGCATGACTGCCTGGCATATTGATGAAAGATGGACATTACATGGTGTTACATCACTTCCAAGGTTCGGTACACCAACAAATGGTTGTTCCAGTTCTCTATCATTCAACCCGACGGCTCGAAGCATTGCACGAGCTGGTGCGCGATCCGCTCCGTCCATAATGACGCTGCTATGAGATCTCATCCGAGAAGTGGCATTGATGGTCATCCAATTCTCCTATCATCAGTAGTAATACGACACATTATAAGTTTATCCGGCAGGGCGGTAAAACAGAACTTATAATCGTAGAACTAAATCCGTGGATATCCAGACTACAACATTTGGAACAAGAAACGAGGTTAGTCTATAATCTCGTCATTCTTCAATACAGGTGAAGCCATGCCCAAGCCCAAGGTATTTGTGGCGCGACAAGTGTTCCAAGAAGCATTAGACATGATTTCTGTTGAAGCAGACATGGAAGTATGGACAGACGAAATGCCACCCCCCAGAGAAGTATTGTTAGAGAAAGTATCAGATGTCGATGGCCTATTGTCTCTTTTAACAGACAAAATAGACGGCGAGTTGATGGATGCAGCTCCCAATCTGAGAGCCATAAGTCAGATTGCAGTTGGATATGAGAATATAGATATAGCTGAAGCTACCTCGCGAGGAATACCGGTAGGTTACACGCCAGGTGTTTTAACCGGGACCACCGCCGACATGGCTTTTGCCCTTCTAATGGCAGCTGCCAGAAAATTGGTTCCGGGGGCTGATGCCGTCAGATCGGGGAAATGGCGAACTTGGCACCCCCTACACTTCTTAGGTCACGATATCTTTGGCTCTACCCTGGGAATCCTGGGCATGGGGCGCATTGGACTCGAGATGGCAAAACGTGCAAAAGGATTCGATATGCCAATTCTTTACAATGACGTCGTACGTCGAAGCGAAGAGGAAGAAAAGCAATTTAACATGACTTTTGCTAATCTGGATACCGTACTTCAAAATTCGGATTTTATTAGCGTTCACGTCAACTTAACTCCAGAAACTTACCATCTGATAGGGGAAAGGGCTCTGGGATTGATGAAGACTACTGCGGTATTAGTTAACGCTGCTCGAGGGCCGGTTGTAGATCCCAAGGCACTCTACCGTGCCCTATCAGCAAATGATATTGCCGCCGCCGCATTAGACGTTACAGAACCAGAACCCATTTCAGCTAACGATCCGCTCGTAGGTTTAGAGAACTGTCTCATAGTACCGCACATAGCCAGCGCTAGTGTGGCCACAAGGCTTAAAATGTCCACTTTAGCAGCGGAAAATCTTATTTGTGCTCTCAAGGGACAACCTATGCCGAACTGCGTAAACCCTGAGGTATACCAGAAATAGATCCTGTGACTTCCCAAAAGGTGTTCGTTACGCGGATGATCCCTCAGCCTGCTCTGGATCTGTTACGTGACACGGTTGATACCCAAGTGTGGCCCCATCAAACTCCTCCTTCTCACAATGAACTGGTTCGCATAGCGAGTCAAATGGATGGTCTTTTGATCAACATCATGGATCGAGTTGATTCCATACTTCTGGACGCCGCTCCCAAACTTAAGATAATAAGCCAAATGGCGGCTGGGCTAGACAATATAGACTTGGCATCAGCAACTCAACGCAAGATACCGATAGGCTACACCCCAGGCGTAGTTTCAGAGGCCACTGCTGACCAAGCTTTTGCCCTTATGCTTTCGGCAGCCAGGCGATTGGCACAATCCGAAAGATGGCTTCGCAATGGAAATTGGGAAATCGCTTTCCATCCACTTCATTGGCTCGGTTCCGAAGTGAATCATTCAACGCTAGGAATAATAGGCATGGGACGTATAGGATTAGAAATGGCCAAGCGGGCTAGAGGTTTCGACATGCATATTCTCTATCACAGTCGCACACCCAAACCCGAGGTTGAATCACTATATGGCGCTTCGTATGCTGATCTGCCCGAATTGCTTAAGAAATCCGATTTCATCAGCCTGCACGTCCCTCTTACGCCAGAAACCCGGAATCTGATCGGACGAGAAGAACTTCTGCAAATGAAATCTTCTGCTGTTCTCGTAAACACCGCTAGGGGTCCTGTAGTAGACTCCAAAGCATTGTATTTAGCACTGAAAAATGGCGTCATCACTGCGGCCGGACTAGACGTGACAGACCCCGAACCAATTCGTCCCGACGACCCTCTTCTACAACTCGATAACGTCGTAATCGCGCCACACCTAGGGAGTGCGAGCATAAGAACCCGAACTGCTATGGCCATCATGGCTGCCCGCAATCTAATCGCTGGTCTGCAAAACCAACGCCTTGTCCATTGCGGCAACGAACAGGTCTACACGTGATTAACAGACCTCCGGATATTTCATACTATTGCCTTGGACATTTTCCTTAGAAGATGACTTTTATAGTTAATGGAAATGATTTAAGGGTCCGTGCCCACGTCCAATAGAACGTGCCGTTCTTATGGCTTCTGTGACAAATCTTTTAGCCTGCCACACAGCATCATCCAAACTGAGTTCTTGTGCCAAACCGGCGGCTATGGCTGATGCGAATGTGCATCCCGTACCATGTGTGTTTTCGCTGGCTATACGAGGAACAGCAAATTCGCGCATGATGCCTTCACTATACAACCTGTCGATTGCATCCCCCTTCAGATGACCACCTTTTACTATCACCGCCTGCGCTCCTGTTTTCAATATACGCACAGCCGCATCTGTCACATCACTTGGAGACGTTATTGTCATACCAGTTAACACCTCAGCCTCGGGTATGTTTGGTGTTACCACCGTGGCCATAGGGAACAGGTTTTCGCAAAGCGCGTTTACTGCATTCGCTCTGAGCAACCTATCGCCACTCTTGGACACCATCACCGGATCTACCACCAACCTTTTGACTTGATAAAAACTTAACTCATCGGACACAGCATTGATTATTGCCACACTAGATAGCATTCCTGTCTTTACAGCATCAGCACCAATATCTGACAATACAGCTTTAATTTGAGCACGAACATTTCCTACGGGAACCTCGTGCA
This sequence comes from SAR202 cluster bacterium AD-804-J14_MRT_500m, assembly GCA_009391275.1. Next base: position 66,199 of record VEXF01000004.1, read on the forward strand.
CATCAGAAACTTCGACGGTGTTTTGAGCAGTGATGGCCGTAAGAACAGATGTCCCGTAGACTCCCAAAGCTGCGAATGTCTTTAGATCCGCCTGTATTCCAGCACCACCACCAGAATCCGATCCGGCAATGGTCATCGCTCGAGGAACAACGCTCACCGAGGCCACTCCTCTCCATGGTAGGCCATTTCGAAGAATAAATATTCATACCTCAAACAGTCTCTGAATATATGCCTGAGGTTCGTCCTGTTTGGTAACTCTGCCACATCCAGAGCATGCCGTAGATAACTCACGAAATTCGAAAGTTCCGACCCTGCATGTAATTCTATCCATTTTTTGTAATAGTGGTTTTGTGGGATCGATCCTGAGGCCACCAACCGCTTAGCCCAGTCATTATAATCCCATTCGACACACAGAATTGCAGATATGATTTCATGGAATGTGCCCTGATTTGCCAGATTGAGCAAATAGGTATTAAACGCTAGGCTAGTAGGCATTGCCTCCAAACTATCCACTTGTTCCGACACCATCCCTTCGTTCCGAAAGAATTCTTGGAACAACAATTCTTCACCCTTCAGGACACCATCCAAGAAGCCCGAGATTTGGCGGCTGTCCTCGAATGTGGGTGCTTTTGAGATCGCCATGCACAAAAGATGTGTCCAAGCCCTTATGAACAGATGGTCTTGCTCAAAATACACCTTGAACTTCTCCCAAGGCAGCAGTCCATTCCCCAATTCGATTACAAAAGGATGACGGACCATTCTTTCCCACAGTTGATCTACACCTGATTGCAGTTCACCGCTCAAGTTCATCCTAACAATCACTCGCTTTCTAATTTGGATGAAGAAGATCTAGTTCTTGAGAAGTCAGTTCTTCAGATCGTCCAACTTGGAGGTTCCCTAGTTTTAATCTGCCTATCCGAACACGGCATATTTGTCTTACCTTAGCGCCAGCCGCTAGGAACATGAATCTCAGTTCCCGTTTTTTTCCTTCATGTATGATCACTGCGTACCACGGTTCAGTACGCTTGCGTAGCCTGACAATTTTGCAAGGAGATGTACGATGTCCGTTTATCTCCACACCCATCTGCAACTCAGATATTTCATCCTCGTTTAGCTCCCGATCAAGTAAAACTTGGTATTCTTTCTCTACTTCAAATTTTGGATGCGTAAGAAAATTGGCCAGGTCACCATCGTTAGTCATGATCATAAGCCCGGAGGTTCCAGAATCTAGCCTACCAACCGGATACAAACGGAAGTTTCGATATTGAACCGGGATTAAGTCTACTACAGTCCTTCTTCCTAGCTCATCTGATATTGTGGAAATTACTCCTAGAGGTTTATTCAGCTTTAAGTACAGTTTTCGTTTGGGAAGCGCTATTGTCTGTCCGCGAACCGTGACCTCGTCGACGCCTGAATTCACAGACAAAGAGGCCTTGGCGGCCACCATTCCATTAACCCGCACATATCCGTTTACAAGAAGATCAAAACAATGACGTCGAGACCCTAACCCTGTACTTGTTAGAAAGCTAATCAGGGATTGCAATGGACCCTCTATCTAGCCGAACCCACGTGAACCCCAAGATGTACATGGCACGATTCATAAATCTGCAAGCAAAGAAAGAAACGTCCGCGATCAAACAACCAACTCGATATGCTAGATATCTAGATGTTCTTCGAGTCTGGATTATAGTCATTTGCGAGACAAAGCGTCAAACACATACACCAAACACAAAATTGGAATTACCCTTATTAATCGACATTAATAAATTGTTGTTCACCATCATACAAAAGTGATGTTATGGTGTCTGCTTACCTCGAAAAATGGAATGCTAGGTTGCAAGTTTCATTCCGTCCATTCAAGGATCATATTCCTACAATCCGTATTGTGGCATGTGCTTTATAAATACGATTAATGTTTAGTATTAGCGCGGTCAACTCTTCCACATATCTAGCATTCTGAAGCCCACCACCATCAACGGCGCGCAAATCTTTTATCATGCCGACCATTTCCATAACACGGGTTTTCGCTTCTTTATCGGCACCACACACCACAACATCCCCTTGCATCAAATGATTCGGATCCAGAAGTTGAGTGGCACTCAAGTTTTGAAAAGCTCCTACAACCACAGATCTAGGCAACAAACTCTGAGCTTGTTCTGCCGCAGAGCCCTCGTCTACCTTTATCGCATTAGCTCTACCTTGTTCAAACGAAAGTGGTGCAACAACATTTATTACTAACTTATTTACTAAAGCTTCTTCTAGCTCCCCCAATAGCGGTTTTTGCCCTTCATATGGAACCGTGATGAATACAACGTCAGACTTCCCTGCAACTTCCAGGTTTCCAGCACCAGTTATTTTTAGTTCGGGTGCTATCTGAGACAACTCTCGTGCGATGTTGGCTGCACGTTCACTGTCCCGCGATCCAATTATCACCGTTTCTCCCGCAATGGCATAACGCAAAGCCAAACCTTTTCCTTCAGGCCCAGTACCCCCCAGAAAACCCAACATACTAAATCCCCTTTCCATCGTACTATGCTTACTATAAAGCCCTTATTGGTAACCCGGCAATGATTGTAAACTCACTTACATATAGAACCAATTTGCCCTCTACAACCCTTGAACAGCGGCATGCTATACTCAAGCGAATTCGTCACTCATCTTCTTCAAACGAGGATATCCAGATGACAAACACCATGAAAGTTCTGGATGTGGGATCGGTCACATCCCCTAAAGGCTTCGTAGCCGGAGCCACATTTGCAGGACTCAAAACCTATGCTGAGGATAAACTAGATCTAGGGATCCTATTGTCTCAGCAGCCCTGCACAGCAGCAGGAGTTTTTACTAAAAACCACCTCAGATCACCATCAGTGATCGTCAGTGAAGAACACCTGGCCAAAGGTCGGGCAAGAGCCGTGGTAGTAAACAGCGGAATCGCTAACGCCTGTGTTGGCGAGCAAGGGTACAAAGATGCCAAGGCCATGGCTGAAAAAACGGCTCTTCATCTAGGGCTTGATGTCGAAGAGGTGCTAACCTGCAGCACAGGCGTTGTTGGTGCCGAATTACCCATGTCTCTAATCCGTAACGGCATCGATAGAATTGAGATGACCAAAGAGGGAGGCTCGCTGTTGGCTCGAGCCATCCTGACCACTGATCCTGGGCCGAAAGAGATTACAGTTTCTTTTGAGCAAGAAGGAACGACCATAACAGTAGCCGGAAATGCTAAGGGTGCCGGCATGATTCATCCCAATATGGCAACCATGCTATCTTTCATTACAACTGACGCCAATGTGCCCGCAGATTTTCTACAACAATCTCTTAAAGAGGCCGTAGATGGATCCTTTAATATGATGACCATAGACGGAGATACAAGTACCAACGATACGGTGCTGGTATTTGCAAATGGAGCCGCCGGTGCAGGCACTATCACTAAAGGGTCAGATGCGGCATCAAATTTTGAGTCTGCTTTGTTAACGGTATGCGTAGAACTTGCTAAATCTATCGCGTTTCAAGGCGAGGGGGCAAATAAACTCATCGAGGTCGTAGTAGATGGCGCCCGCAACCTTAGCGAAGCACGTAGCGCAGCCCGTACCATAGCAGGGTCCAGTTTAGTGAAAACTGCGGTACATGGAAATGATCCAAATTGGGGGAGAATAGCAGTTGCACTCGGACGTGCAGATGCGGAGATAGTTGAAAAAAAGATGGCTTTGTACATCAATGATGTATGCATCATGGAAGAGGGTAGACCCGTGCCTTTCCATAGGGATTCCATAGTTGCTCTGATGGCCAAGCCACATGTTACTTTCAGAATCGCTCTGAATATAGGTAACGCTCAGGCAACCGCTTGGGGGTGCAACCTGAGCGAGGAGTACGTCACCTTTAACAGCGCCTACACCACATAGAACCAGATCGCTGAGAACCTTAACTATGGAAGGTCGGTCCGGCTCCAGACCAATAGTTGTAAAGATAGGTGGCAGCACTTTGGGCAGCCATGACACCACCTTGAAAGACCTCGTCGCTCTTCACCAAGAGGGATACAGTATCGCGGTTGTCCATGGTGGTGGGAGCGTTGTTTCTGATTGGATGAAACGACAAGGTTCTGTACCGCGCTTTGTCCGAGGTCTTAGGGTCACCGATTCTGTGAGCCTAGAAATAGCCACGGCGGTTCTTGCAGGCCTTATCAACAAACAATTGGTCGCATCACTACTTTCGTTGGGGGCCAAAGCGATAGGCCTCAGTGGTGTAGACGGGGGCATGTTAGAATGCCAGATTGCAAATCCCGAGCTCGGTTTCGTCGGTGAAGTTACCAAAGTAGATCCCGGCCCTATATACAGTGCTATGAAAGATGGCTACATGCCGGTTATCTCTCCTATAGGCATACATAGTAACGACGGTTCAGAGCATTCCAGTTGTCTTTTAAATATCAATGGCGATACCGCGGCAGGACACCTAGCACGTGCAATACAAGCTTCGCATCTCATTTTTATGACAGATGTCCCTGCGGTCCTAGATGGTGCAGGGCGTCCCGTATCAAGATTAAGTATACGTGGAGTGCGAATGTTCCTTCGCTCAGGCATAGCTAGAGGAGGTATGATCCCCAAATTAGAGGCCTGTTTAGAGGCATTGCCTACGGTTCCAATAGCTAACATTATCGATGGGAGGCAACCGGGTGCACTACAAGCTTGCTTCCAGGAACAAGGGAATGGAACGCGTATTCATGCTAAAGATTGATCCTCACCCGGCCACAATTGACAAATTAAATTGAGGGTATTTAAAAACCGATAAACCTCCGGCACAGTACCTAAATCCTGACCATTCGGCGAACTCTGACCCAATATCTGATTAGAGCAACTCAATGTCCTTCATACCCATTTGTAGACATCACTTGTCTGACATATTATAGTCCTCTCCTATCTTCACCTTTCGCACCCATTGGAGGCTATAGCTGTGAGCACCGACTGGATCGCACTGGAAAAAGAAAATTATGCTTTCACTGTTCGCCGACAACCAATTGTTTTAGAACGCGGCTTAGGAACTCAAGTCTGGGATGTCAACGGCAAAGAATATCTGGACTTTACCGCAGGGTGGGCCGTGAACAATCTTGGCCACTGCCATCCCGTGATGGTTGAAGCTATACGACAACAGGCAGGTACATTACTCCAAACATCTAACCAGTTCTACACTATCCCACAGCTTCAACTCGCGCAAATTCTGGTAGAAAACAGCGCCTTGGACAAAGTATTTTTTGGGAACAGCGGTGCCGAAGCAGTCGAAGGAGCCATGAAATTAGCACGGAAATATGGGAAGAAGAATCGAGATGGTGCCTATGAAATCATAACTGCTTTTAACTCCTTTCATGGACGCACTTTAACCGGTGTATCTGCCACTGGACAGCCCCACTACCAAGAAGCATGGCAGCCTCTGACACCAGGTTTCGTACATGTTCCCTTCGATGATGTGGAGGCCATAATTGAGGCCACTACCGAGAAGACTGCTGCTGTAATGCTCGAGCCGATACAAGGTGAAGGGGGAGTCAATATACCATCCGACGACTACCTACAGCGTGTACGAGAATGGTGCGATCAGCAGGGTCTTCTACTGATTCTGGACGAAGTACAAACTGGAATGGGTAGACTAGGAAGTCTCTTCGGATACCAAGAATATGGTGTTGAACCAGACGTGATCGCTCTTGCTAAAGGATTAGGAGGGGGAGTGCCTATAGGGGCTTTTATGTCCAAAGACAAGTGTATGGCATTAGAACCTGGAGACCATGGTTCTACTTTTGGGGGTAATCCACTTACCACCGCTGCTGCTTACGCTTCAGCAAAATACATAGTAGACAACGATGTGGCGTCCAACTCCAAAGCCATGGGCAATAGACTCATGCAACGGTTGGAAGAGCTTAAATCTAGGTGTTCGATAATCAGCGATGTTAGAGGTAAAGGACTCTTGGTAGCAATCGAATTTACAGATGACATCGGTTCCCGAGCAATTTCGCTCTGTAATGATGCGGGTGTACTATTCAATATGGTTAAGCCAAATGCTCTAAGGCTGATGCCACCTCTTAATATTTCTCCGGAAGATATTGACGAGGGGATTGCACGGCTTGAACAAGCACTGGGCAAATTATAGGCTGACTCAAATGACTAGACCTACTGTTCTGCTGGCATTCAGTGGCGGTCTTGACACCTCAGTTTGCGTGCGGTGGATTCAGGAAAAGCACGACGCCGATGTGGTCACACTCACCATAGATTTGGGAATGGTGGATCTAACGTCTATCCGTGAACGCGCTTTGGCTATCGGCGCCAGAGAAGCGTTGACGATAGATGGACGTGAAGATTTCATACGGGACTACGTTATCCCAGGATTAAAAGCAGGTGCCGTATATGAAGAGCAGTATCCGCTGGCGACTGCTCTAGGTAGACCGCTTATAGGGAAGTACATGGTTGAAGCCGCTCGCAAGATCGGAGCCCAAGCTATTGCACATGGATGCACTGGAAAAGGAAACGACCAAGTGCGCATGGACCTAAGCGTTGCAGCATTAGCCCCAGACCTTAAAGTTATAGCTCCTGTTAGAGAGTGGGGCTGGAACCGTGAAGAAGAGATGCAATATGCCAGAGATAAAGGAATCGCCATCCATGAACGAAAAAGTCGGTTCTCCACAGATGAAAACCTTTGGGGCCGAAGTGTCGAGGCCGGAGAACTAGAAGACCCATGGCTAGAGCCGCCAGAGGACGCTTTCGAGTGGACGAGTTCGGTATCTGACGCCCCAATAGATCCAGAATATATAGAGATCTCTTTTAATCAAGGTTCTCCTGTAGAGTTTAATGGCGAAGAAATGCGACCAGTCGACTTGATCCAACATCTTAATAGACTTGCAGGTCTCCACGGGATCGGACGCATAGATCACATCGAAAACCGATTAGTCGGGATTAAGTCACGAGAAGTCTACGAAGCACCCGCCGCATTGACACTTTTCAAGGCTCACAAAGCGCTAGAAGCGATGACTTTAAGCAAAGAACAGATGCGAATGAAGCAACGTGTCGCACAAGAATATGCTGATATGGTTTACAACGGACTTTGGTTTACATCCCATAGAAGCGACCTCGATGCATATACTACAAGTACTCAACGCCATGTCACAGGCACCGTAAGATTAAGACTTCACAAGGGCACATGCGTGGCTGTTGGACGCCGTGCAAATTCGCCCCTGTACAGCCGAGAATTAGCTACTTACGACACAGGAGATACATTCGATCATCGTTCATCTGAGGGGTTTATATCTATTTATGGTCTCCCAGTGCGCACCCAAGCACGTAGGCCGGGACCATAAATGTTAAGATCGCTCGCCATCATACTGAGCTAACCTTACGATCTCACCCTTGTTCCAACTAAGTCAATATTTGCCCTTAGTTAGCACACCGCGATTCTCGTATGCTTGTTGGAAGATCGTTTGGCTTACTTGGCCCTTAAACTGACATCAATCCATATAAAATCCTGTTCAGCAACCCGACATTATTCTTCTAATCAATGCAGACCTTGCCTCGCGCTTACCTTAACCTTTACGATTGGTGTGTGAAACAAGGTGACTCGCACCAAGCTTTCCGTTGATCTTCCTACAATAAGATGAATATGACGCAACCTGACAACTCTTTATACGCCGTTTCCGTTGATTTTGATCGCCGGCTTTATCCTTACGATATAGCGGGATCCATAGTTCATGCACGGATGCTAGCTAAACAACATATCATCGCCGAAAGCGAGGCCTCCAACATATGCGCCGGATTGGAATCCATCCGATCCGAGATTAAATCTAACACTTTCCCGTGGCGTCCCGAATTCGAAGACATACACATGAACATCGAGGCCCGATTGACCGAGAAAATAGGGCGCGTAGCAGGAAAACTTCACACGGCCCGCTCTCGTAACGATCAAGTAGCACTTGATATGCGAATGTGCACGAAAGATGTCACTAAACAAACTATCAGGCTCATCGCTGAATTACAACGATCGCTTTTGGATAAAGCAGCTTTATATCCAGATACCATCATGCCTGGATACACCCACCTTCAGAGAGCCCAGCCAGTTTTGCTAGCTCACCATTTGTTGGCGTACAACGAGATGCTGCATCGCGACAACATACGTTTTCGACATTGTATGGAATCTTCCGATGTTATGCCTCTGGGAAGTGGCGCATTGGCTGGCACACCATATCCTTTGGATAGAAACTACGTCGCCAAAGAACTTGGATTTAGCAAAATAAGCAATAATAGTATGGATTCTGTTTCTGACAGGGACTATCTTGTTGAATTCCATTCTGCTGCATCTATTTGCGCTATGCACATTTCTCGCTTTTCCGAAGAATTAGTTTTATGGTCATCGCAGGAGTTTGGTTTCATCACCTTGAGCGCTCAATTCACCACCGGAAGCAGCATCATGCCGCAAAAGCGTAACCCGGATTACGCGGAGCTAGCACGCGGGAAAACTGGTAGAGTCTTTGGAAACCTGATGTCCACACTTGTTATGTTGAAAGGGCTGCCACTAACTTATAATCGCGACCTGCAAGAAGATAAAGAGGCCTTTTTCGACACCGCAGACACCTTGATCTCCACCTTAACAATCTTCGCTCCAATGATTAAAGATCTTCAATTTCATCCGACTAGGATGACGGACGCAGCGGAAAAAGGGAACATGTTGGCCACTGATCTAGCAGATTATCTGGTTTCTCGCGGTTTGCCTTTTAGAGAAGCTCATGCTGCCATTCGAGAGGCCTCGGATTATGCTCGCACCCAAGGTATAGAAATTCATAAACTCTCAGTGCTGGAATTAAAGCGGTTTTCACCTTTGTTTGATGACACCGTAACCCGAATCTCATTACAAGCATCTGTAGACTCTAAGGACATAAGCGGAGGAACCGCTTCAGCACGCGTCTTGCAGGCACTTAAAACGGCTCGAACTCGACTGGAGGACCAAAATGACCTATGAACGAAATATCAAACTATCTCCATCAATTTTATCCGCTGATTTTACACGTTTAGGAGAACAAGTATCGGAAGCAACTCAGGCAGGAGCTGATTATATTCATCTAGATATAATGGATGGGCGGTTTGTCCCTAACATTACCTTCGGGCCCGTAGTTATCGAGGGGTTAAAGAAATTCACACATTTACCTCTAGACGCACATTTAATGATTGTCGAACCAGAACTTCGATTAGCCGACTTCGCCAAGGCCGGTGTCGATCATATTACCGTACATGCCGAAGCCTGCACACACCTGCATAGCGTGATTCAGCAGATAACTGACCTGAACTGCCGGGCGGGAGTTGCCCTTAATCCCACGACTCCGATCTCTACTATAGAAGAAGCTCTCCCATTTCTCGATATTGTTCTAATACTCACCGTTAACCCTGGCTTTGGTGGACAAAAACTAATACCTGAAGTATTGCAAAAAGTAGAACGCCTTCGAAATATGATTGATCAGAGAGGTTACGCTGTAGAAATCGAGGTGGATGGCGGCATAAATGCCGACACTGCCGCCCAGGTTGCCCGTGCTGGAGCTGACTCTATGGTTGCTGGATCTGCTGTGTTCAACCAAAAAGAAAGTGTGAAACAAGCAGTAAATCGCTTTCGGGCTGCCTTACCGGTTTCTACTACACACTGACCTTAGGCACTTTGTGCAAACTGCGAAGGCACCGAGTGCACGTCTTCACTCTCTTGCGTGTTCCGTCTATCATCAATGTAAGTCTTTGAATATTTGGGAGAAATCGTGTCTTTGTGCGCCTCTTGGAATGACTCACATTGTTTCCGGACACGCCTATCTTGTTACAAAACTGACATTTCATCCTAATTCCCTTTAATTGACCCATATGCGGGTCTTCATTACAATTCAACAGCAACGATATCAAAGCGCCTTGATGTTTACAAGACGAACGTGGCTACTGACAACACAGAGGTTCACCGGTTCCGCCCGCAACATCTCTTAGATGGTCTGAGAGCTGCAACGGTCTATCTGGCCCGCCATCAGGAAGATATCAACGCTTTAAACGTCTTCCCTGTCCCAGACGGGGACACTGGGACCAACATGCTTCTTACCATGACCGCCGTCGTGCATGGTGATAATTGGCCTAGTGACTCAATATCAAAAATAGCCATCAAATCTGCCAACCAAGCCATCCTAGGCTCCCGTGGTAACAGCGGCGTTATTCTCGCACAATTCTTATCTGGATTTTCCCAAAGCCTGTACGGAATTACCGACTGCGATGGCCCTACATTGGCAAGGGCGTTGACCGACGGTGCTCGTTCTGCTTACACCGCTGTCTCTGACCCAGTTGAGGGCACTATGCTCACGGTCTTGCGTGATTTATCCGACGCCGCTGCAAAAACCGCAGCACAAGGAGATGTTGATATCGTTGATATCTTATACGCATCGGTGGAGGCAGCTCATCAATCCCTAGATAAAACTCCATCCTTGCTCCCTATGCTACAAGAAGCAGGAGTTGTAGATTCCGGAGGCCAAGGGATAGTAGTCTTTATGGAAGGACTCTTAGCCGGATTATTGAGCCAAGATCCTTATAAACTTGAGATCAAGATCAATTCAGAGAATAAATGTTTGACCCAATCTACCCCACACTACAGTGATTTTTATCTGGAAGGTACAAAACAGGAACAATACGGTTTTTGCACACAATTGATTTTAGAGGACGATGAACTTGATCTCCCAAAATTAAAGGAATCCATCGCCAAATTCGGTACTTCCGTGGCCGTGATTGGAGGCCAGTCTTTAGCTAAAATCCATGTCCACACATTCCAACCAGAAGCGATGATACAATTTGCCAGAACCCTTGGATATACAAGCAAGATTCAGGTAGATAACATTGACCAGCAACATCAAGATTTCAGGACCTTTCACCAGTCTTCTGTAAAAAAGATCCCATTGGGTATAGTAGCCGTGGCATCAGGCCACGGGTTCGCCGATTTGTTTCGCGATCTAGGTTGCCACGCGGTGATTACCTGTGGACATACCATGAACCCCAGTACTGAGGAACTTCTTCATGCGGCTCGAAGTACAAGTGCCGATCAAGTGATCATACTACCCAACGATGCCAACATACTTCTGGCGGCCAACCAGGCTATCAACCTGTCAAGCCAATCAATTTGTTGTATTCCAACTACGACTATGCCACAAGGCATCGCTGCATTATTAGCTTACACCCCAGATTTATCACCTGAGAAGTCTATTCAAACGATGAAACAGGCCATACAAGGGATCACGACCGTAGAGATCACCACGTCACACAGAAATACATCGATTTCGGGTAGATCCGTGGCTAAAGGACAGATCATTGGGTTAATTAATGGAAATCTCGTCGGCTTTGGAAACAACCCTTCAGATGTTCTCATAAACACCATCCAACAAGGACCACTAAAGTCTGATGGACTGATAACGCTTTATTGGGGAAGTACGGCTAAGCAAGATGAGGCTGAGTATGCAGCAGAGTGCCTCCGGAAATCATTGGGAAACCAAGAAGTCGAAGTGGTCTATGGGGGCCAACCCTTCTACCACTACATAGCGTCTATAGAATAGGGGACTTTCTTTGACAGTAGCGATCGTGACCGATAGTACCGCTGACCTTCCACAGAATCTGATCAGAAAATGGAACATATCGGTGGTGCCACTCTACGTTAATTTTAAAAAGTCTAACTGCCCTAACGACGTTGAGTCATTGAGAGATGGCCTCGACATTAACGCAGACGTGTTCTACGAAAGGTTGGAGTCTAGTTCGTATATCCCAAGCACTTCTCAGCCAACTGTAGATGACTTCTTACAACAGTACCGACTTTTATTCAGGTA
>VEXF01000005.1 GCA_009391275.1 SAR202 cluster bacterium AD-804-J14_MRT_500m
ATACAAGATAGACTGATTACTACTGTCGCCCCATGGATTATGCTGACAGTGGCTCACCTGACACCCCTCCCGCCACACTGAATCAGACCCCGGTGCGAGGTTGGGCAGTTCTCCTGCTCTACAGGCTGCAATGGAGCAGTATAATTCTCACCTCGTACACCTTCGGAATTTTCCTCCCCTTTATCAGGGAGGACCTGGGTCTTTCCAACTTTGAAGCCGGGGTTTTACAAGGGACGTGGTGGGCAACTTTCGCTGCCCTGGCTCTACCCTTTGGTTCATGGTTTTCCAAATTTTCACCATCCAGGATGGTCCTGATTTCTCTTGCACTCGCTATACCTTTTCTTTTCCTCCAAGGTGCATCATCAGGATTCATCACCTTATTGATTTTTCGACTATTTTTCGTAGCCGCACACGTGCTGTCTTTTCCTTCGCGAACACTGCTGTTCCAGCAGTGGGCCGCACCACGTCAATTCGCCACGATTAGTGGTATAGGAGCGTCTCAACACGCACTGCTGCTCGCGATCTCTGTAACTACGAGCGCTTTGTTAATTAACATTGTGGACAGCTGGAGAATAGCCTATTTTATCCAGGGTGGTTCGTTAGTAATACAATTAGTTGCATGGATTGTAGTCGCAAAAGAGAGCCGCGCCCCACAGGCACACATACAGGTAACTCTCATGGAAGAACCATCAAAACCGTTAGATACGCTGAGAGCTTACCCACAGGCTTGGATGCTAAGCTTAACTGGATTCGGCTTATCGGCCACATGGACAGCTCTGGTCACTTTTCTTCCAACGCTCTGGACTGATAAATACGATATCCCCATAGTCACGGGAGGGCTATTGTTGGGATTTCTGTATTTCGCCCTTGTTCCAGGTTGTTTTTTCTCAGGTTACGTATCGAAACGAACGCAGAATCGGGGTCTATTGCTCTGGATACCGGCACTTCTCAACGTGATACTAGGCATAGCTATTATCTTAACCCCTAACGCTTATGGTATTGCTGCCCTGTTGACTTGCATGGGCTTACTCTGGGTGGTATCCCCAATATGGCATATCATGCCCTTCGAATTCCCCGGTATACGACCGCGAGAGGTGGCCGTGGTTTCTGCCTTGTTTTGGACTTTTTCGGCACTTGGATTTGCTGCCGGACCTCTGATAACTGGGCTTCTCGCCGACCTTACAGGTTCCCTGGAGACCGGGTTGATAGTGGCAACAATGGCAACTAGTGTTGGGATTGTATCTGGTTTACTTTACACAAGATTCAGCAGCTCCCTTAAGCCCAAGCCTAAATTACGAGCGTAACGATAAATATCATCTGTATCATGAAAAGATTACGCCCAACAATGTAGACTCACACCCATCGCACTATTCCAATGCTAAGGATTCGGTATAATTTATTATTCCTAATCGCCAACGCTGATCCAGAATGCTCTCCTAATTCTTACTCCAAAGACTACGTAGAGGTCTAATCGAAAATGATCTTGATCCGGACTGTGATCATAGTATTAGCGATATCCGCTTTTTCAAATGCATGTGGTGGTGGTGGTGAAAATAATGGGAGGCAATATGAAGAGTCGACACGCACTATAACTAGACCTTCCTCTTCTCAGATCTCCCCAACCAAATCACAGGCTGACGTCGACGAACAGGCACCTTCAACGCCTTCAACCAACACGACTCTTGAATCTCGAGAAATTGTAAATCTTGAAACTCTGTTTGCGAGTGCTTCTCAATATCCGTCTTTGATGCCTTGCTTACGAAATAAACTGCGCGAGGCATTGGGTGAAATAATTAGTAGGGAACCTAACGAGGAAGAAATCCAGGATATACTGGCCTGTGTCCGAGAACATGCGCCAGATCTCCTAACAACAACCGACACTACCAAGAACATATTGGGGCATCCATCCGGAACCACTGCGGATAACAAGGGTGGAACAAAATCCACATCTGACACAAAAAAGGATACGTATTCCACGGAAACATCGATCTTTGGACGATTAACAGATGTGACGTTCCTAGCCCCTAAAACTGGGCCACCGGGCGCCGCAGGGTGCCAATCATTTAAGTCTGGAGCGTGTGCAGAACTACGTTGGGAATTGCTTTCCGGCCTGCTTTCTGGCGAAGTTACACGCATTCGAATCGCGCCTTCTAACGATGATGTGATCTATGCCGTATTCGATGCGAACGATATGTCCGCATGGAAGAGCACAAACGCCGGTGTCAGCTGGGAGCGCGTAGACCATTTCGCCCATGCGTCAGACCTCATGGTTCACCCAACCAATCCTGATTTTGCTTTGTACACCACGTTGGAGAACAATGTGTTCGGCACGAAAGACGGCGGTCGTACCTGGTCTACGGTACTCACAGCTGCTTCTGGATTTGAACGAGGATCCACCCAGTTCAATGCCATTGCTCAATCGAACTCTGACACGAATATAATATACACAGTGACCGGAGGAGCCTCGTATGGTGGTCGAGGCGCTGGAGGAACTTCAGCCGTGTATCGGAGCTCTACCCTGGGAGACCAATGGCAAAAGGTCTGGGAAGGGTCTGATTTGGGTGCAGTTTATTCTCTGGCAGTGGTTCCTGACGATCCGAATCACATATTAGCCGGTAGCAATACCGGGATATTCCACAGCACGAATGCTGGTGCTTCATGGACATCTGTTTGGTCCATCCAAAACATGCGAGGTGGCAAGGTTTACACTATCGCAGGAACACCATCGCGCCCCGGTCTTTTCCTTTCCGCTCACACCGAACTTGGTGTCCTTCGCAGCGATGATGGCGGGTTAACCTGGATCCAATCCAACAACGGAATTTCGGATACCCGGACACATGAAGTAGTTATCGCCCCTTCAAACCCGCTAGTAGTCTACGCCGGAACTCACACCGGTGTATTTCGCAGCAGTGACGGAGGCCTTACCTGGCATTCCCGTACGGATGGGATCGAGTTTTCTAATGTGACCACTTTAGATGTTCATCCCACTAACCCAGATGTCGTTTATGCAGGTACAGGGGTGCAAAATACCACGAACCACACAGAACACTTCGTCTCCGGATTTCAAAGCGCCGACGGATTATATCGAACTACTGATGGTGGCCTCACATGGGTCCGTACCGATGACGGGATAGAAGAACACGGGATAGTCACACTAACCTCAGATCCCAATCTCCCATTTCGTTTCTGGCTGGGAGGCAGGGCCGGACGTGGAGCTTTCATGAGTCCTGATGGTGGTGAGACGTTTCTCTACAATCCATCCCAAG
Organism: SAR202 cluster bacterium AD-804-J14_MRT_500m; assembly: GCA_009391275.1. The sequence continues at coordinate 3,267 of VEXF01000005.1, forward strand.
CATCGCATTATGCGATGATTATCGCAGCAGGTCGCCAACACCCTTACCCTCTATATATGACAAGCTGGCAACGAAGATCTGAACTGGTAAAAAGTGAAGACCTGGGGGGAACTTGGACCTCCCTTTCGACGCAACTTGTAGCCGGTGTTAGTGGAGAATCTCGAGCTGCAGGGCTATACAAAGATTCTGGTATTCCCGTTTTGCATCTTCACGGACTGGCCTTAGACCCTAACAATGATGATACGTTATATGTGGGCAGTGTACATGACAACGTGAATCCAGTAGATTTTTCGCTAACCGGAGTCCACATATTCAAGTCTACAGATGGAGGGGCAACTTTTACCGAATCCAGCACTGGAATTCCAATTGACAGCCAGTCTGCCGTGGGGTTCATTGCAGTGGACCCAAACAACTCTGACATCGTCTATGCCGGTTTTACCCGACATGAAAGTATCAGTTCTTTGGGTGTCTATAGATCGAATGACGCAGGAATGACATGGTCTGAGGCCAATGAAGGATTGTCAGACTCCACTAAAACCCTAAGTGCCCAAGAACGGATCCGCAAAGCAATGCGTGGATATGACAGCCAAGACATAAGACACATCATTATAGATCCAGTCAACAACGGTGTAGTTTACGTAGCCACAGCCGCAGGAGTGTTCAAATCCGTCAATTCAGGACAGGAGTGGCATAGTACCAGCACCGGCTTGGCATCCAGAAACGTATTTACGCTGGCCATGAGTCCAAGGAACTCCAACATCATCTATGCAGCCACATCTGACGGAATATTCAAAACTAACACTGGAGGTTCCTCGTGGTATGCGGTTAATCTAGGAATACCATTGGAAGCCCAGAACCTTACAATGGGACATCACGTGGTATTGACGTTTGATGCTACGGGAAGCGTTCTATTCGCGGTACTTCAAGCTGGTGAGAGCGAATTCAATTCTCAACGTGTCGTCTATAGGGCTATCGTAGAGGCACCGATCGATGTGGAATATGATTTCCATCTCGACGTCAACGGCGACACAGTTAGTCTAGCTTTGAAATCTACATCTTCGATTTATGACTTGAGTTTCACTCCAGATAAAAGCAGATTGACCTTCACAGCTGCCGGACCCTCTGAAACAACCGGACAGACATCGGTTTCGATACACCGGTCGTTATTAGTAGCTCCATTCGAAGTTATGATCGATGGTTCCGTTGTTAATTTTGAGTTTGACGGAAGAAAAGGCGAAAATGCCTTCTTATCTTTCAGCTACCCTCATAAGATTAGCAAAATAAAGATTGAAGGCAGAACACCTCAATTATCTGCAATTCATATTTCTAAGATTACACATGAATGCAATCAAGAACCAACCATACCAACAGATGGATACCAAGGCCTTTTGACTGATGTCCACATACATACAGACCCACAATTCGACCAGGTGGAATTTGCCAAAACTCTGCTTGAAGAGATGAATATTAACGGTGTCGATCGGGTGGTAGTGCAACCAAACCATCGTCCTCAAGGTGACGTCGCAAGACTGCAAAGTACGGATGCCATTTGGGGGGAAATTGGTTCAGTTTGCTCAAGATTAATCCCAATGTTGTATGGATTCAATCCAGATATTGATGATTCATGGGAATACGTAAGAGACAACTTGCAAGACGGCGGGTTCGGTGGTGTAGGAGAAATCGAATTTCAACACGGAACATTTGACCTGAGTCGTGATCCAATGAGTGAATCGATTCTAAAGATATACGACCTACTGGAAGACGAAGATTTGGCGTTGCATTTTCAAGCTATGCTGGCTCGAGATTCTTCTCTAGCTGAAAAGCTGCTTGGAATTATTAGCAGCAGACCGGGATTGAATTTTGTTTGGTTTGGAAATAGCTTTGAAGGAGAATTCATCGATTTACCAAACCTATATGGCGAAACGTTCCTTAACAAACCGGTTCTGCGTAGTCACGATAAGCTTCTCAAGTCTATGATTGCCACCGATTCCAGCCCGGCAGGTTTCGATAATCCATCTGTTACATATGATAACTTTGGTTCAGCTATGGGTCAGATACGAGAAAGACTATCCGAATTGCCAGGAGCGGTAGCAGACGCGCTGGCCCATGAGAATTTTAATGATGTCTGGCCCAAAGACGATTAGACTACAATCACTAACAACAGAATTCACACCCTAAGGAGGACCTTTGATATCAGTTTACCCATCTCCTGATATTCTTTCGAAAGAGCTTATCGACTCTTATAGACCATTGGCGCCCGCAACTCTTGGGCACATTCTTGAAACATCTATGGACTCCGGAATCAAGGCAGTGTACAAACCCATTAAACTTCTTGGTCCGGCCCTGACTGTTCAAACATACCCTCAAACTATGAACGCAGTTGCCGAGGCACTCAAGATCGCTCGTCCAGGTGACGTGCTTGTCATCGCCAGGGGAAGTGAAAACCGACATGCCACCACGGGTGAGATAGGGTGTTTGGGCTACATTGAACGGGGCATAGCCGGCATGATCACAGACGGGCCTGTGACCGATACTGTAGCTATCGAACGGATGCTGTTCCCGGTATTCTCACGCGGCACTGTAGCCATGACCAGCAAGACTGGGGGCTGGGGTATTGAGTGGGGGGCAGTGAACGTGCCGGTAAACGTCGGGAGCGTAGTAGTAAATCCAGGAGACATGGTATTCGCAGATGAAGATGGAGTATTAATCGCTTCCCCCCAGATGGCAGCAGAGCATTTAAGTTTCGTCGAGGAAAAGGAAAATTGGGAAGCCTGGGTCCGACAGGAGATTGCCAAAGGGAGAACGATCTCCCAATGTCGTTCGGAGCGTCCTGATCCCATGACCAAGGTCACCGTAAGCACAATTAATCAGTAATAGTTAACGCCTAGAAATTTCATCCAGCAAATCACGAAAAGGAGGGAAATTGATGGTCTCATTGCCAACCGAAGAGCAATTCCCGTACGAGAATCTGGACAGGTTGTCACGAGTGAAAATGCGCCCCAGAGGCATGTCAGCCTTTTACCAGATTTCCGACTTCGTTTACCACGCCGCCAAGGGCAGTAACCCTATATCAATGGACATAGCCATGGCGTTAGATCCAGTCGCACCAAAAACAATCGGAATATTCACAGGTGCATGCTCTCCTGAACACTACCCAAACGGAGAAAACGATGGACCGCTAGGCACTATAGTCCTGGCCAATGCCCTGCTTAAATTGGGACACACCGTCAAGATTTTTGCAGATCCACCGGTCCAACCTGTACTCCAGGGCCTTATGGAATATTATGGACAAAGCTACCCAATCATCCTGCTGGACATCGAGTCAGAAAAGAAGAACCTGGAATCCTCGGCAGGGCTTAACGTTGCTATCGCGGTAGAGAAGTCCGGCGTAAATCCCGTGGGTCACCTTCACTCTATAACCGGGACTACACGTGATGGAACTAGGGCGAAGGTAGAACCTATATTTAACTCCGTGAAAGAAAATGGCGGGGTTACCATCAGTTGTGCGGATGGACACAACGAGGTAGGTTTCGGAAACGTATATGACGCGGTAGCTGAAGTAGCCCCATGGACCACTAAATGTAAGTGTGATTGCGCCGGGGGAGTAATGAGCAACACCCCTGTGGATCATCTTTATGTCACAGCTATATCTAACTGGAGCGCATACTCAGTGGTAACCGCCCTTGCCTTGTACAACAAGGAACCTGGCTTGTTACATGGTCAGAAAGCGGAACAAGACATTGAACAATTGGCCCTGGACTACGACGTGAGAGACGGATTCCTTGGAAAGGCCGGGTTAACAGTAGACGGGGTTCCACTGGAAGTAAATTCAGCAGTAATCGAAATGATGAGAAACCTGGTAGAAATATCGCTAACGGAATACGTGAGAAACTTCTAGTTTTAACAGCGAGCATTTGTAAAGCAACCATCATCTGCAGAAATCGTATGAGGTGAAAATATGACGCAATTGCATGGAGTAATCACATCAATGCTCACTCCATTCACACCAGAACTCCAACTTGACGAAGAAACGCTGGCAAGTGAAATCGCCTATCAAATGGATGCCGGGGTTCACGGTATATGCGTCCTGGGCGGTACAGGAGAATCTCTGAGCCTTACATGGGAGGAGAGAGACCGGGTGGTTAAGACCGCCGTGCAGGTCGTAAACGGTCGTATCCCGCTTGTAGTTGGATGCTTTGTTCCCCTGGAAGATGAACTTGTTGCCTTTGCAAACCGGATCCAGGATCTTGGGGCAACAGCCATGATGTTAACTCCGCCGCCCTTTTATAAATCGACATCAGCGCAGTTCCAACGCATGTTGGAAAGCATTGCCTCCGAAACGTCTTTACCACTCGTGGTTTATAACGCCCCGAAACGTGCAGGCATCAACCTGTCAGCCACAGAAATCTGCCAGCTGGTTTCAGGAATCCCTTCAATCATAGGTGTGAAAGATGCTTCCGGTAGCATCACTGACCTGGTCAAGGCCGGCCGATTCATGGATCCAAGAGCCGCACTGCTCCAGGGCATGGACGATATTTTCCTGCCCACCCTCGCGGCAGGAGCATCAGGTGGCATATTGGCACTGGCATCTCCCTTGCCTGAACTCATGGTCAATGTCTTCAACAACTGGAAATCAGGAGATGTAGACTTTGCTTTAAAGAACCAGCTAGATTTAATCCCCGTGATGAACGCGGTAAACAGCGAACCAATGCCCATACTGGTCAAAGAAGCCATGAAAGTAGTTGGCCGACCCATGGGAGATACGCGGAGGCCTCTGTACGAGGCCAGCGCTGAGAACAGGCAAAACCTCTGGTCAGCAATGGAAGATCTTCTACAGAAAAACCAGGGAAATTAGAGGACGTTCGCACTTAGAAACCGAAACCCACAGATCCTATAGAAGGAAAATTATCAGCAAGATCTTAGACCTGTTACTCGGCCTTGACCACGGGGGCCGAGTATAGATTTGCGCGTATCCTATGCCAGCCCTGTTCCTCTAGTAATCCTTCAAGAACGGCCCTAAACCTTTTACGCCGACCCACTAGTGTATCTCGGACTACGTTTTTATCCGGGATTACCTTGGATATTTCGACCTTCACAATATTAATTTCAATCCAACGCAATCTTGGATCCTCAACCCGGTTCAGCATCAGTCCTGCTAGTTCCTCTGCCAACGGCTTGACGTAGACCGATGGTTGCCTGGACGACAGTTGACGGTAGCGGTAAGTCTTTTCGGGCCAGGCCGAACGTTCCAGTAAATCTACCTCCCACCGTTGCACCTGTGCTCGTGTAGATCCCATCATCATGGCACCATGCCTATCGATCTCAAATGTGATCGTTGGTGGATCCCAGTGTACATTTCCTATCCTCCCCTGCAGTTTTCCAGAATGCATACCTTCTTCATCACATCCTTCAAAACTGGGCCACGCTTCTTCAAGCAGAGCCGCCACGCGTTTAACATCTTTTACTCGACTAGGCTTCAAGGTCGCCAAATATGATGCTAGTTGTTCAACTGAATCTGGTTCATATCTAACCAACGTATTACCTCACCAATTAATTTAGAGCCCCTAAAATGTCTTTAATCCTATTGACACGAAATTGTAGTTTAAACTTAATAGTCTTATATTATTACTAGTAATAATTTCTTTTGATAGAAACACGGATATTTCTGATACACCAATACATTATGTTGACAACATATATATTATATATTATATTCTTGGCATGGAATCAAAATATGAAATTCACACGCAGTCGATCGAGGAACTTCCTGACTTGCTATCGCAAATCGCCAGCTTTCAGGTTTCAAAACGACTTGGATCACCAGACTACGAGAAAATCCTGTCAGCTCTTCGTGATCTCCGGCTTAAGATCAGAAACCTGGACAATCAGACAGTTAGCACGGTCCCAAAAGAGTTAGACGGGGAAACTAAAGCTTATTTCAAAAATCTTGAGGATCTTAGACTTGAAAGATCAAAATACCTTGAAGGATCCCAGACCCACGAGACTGGACTAATTTCAAAGCTGGTAGATCGGCTTGAGAAACATTCCCCAGTGGAAGGAGATAACTGGTCAAAAGCCTGGGGACCCGACGCAGACCGAGCACGAGATTACATGTTGTCAGACCAGTTCACCGTCGTGGACCAACGAATGATCAAAGTCTCTTACAACTCTTCTGTGTCCCAAGAAACGATGGGTACCATATTCGATCTGAGTCAGCCCGCAATCCATAATCATATCCAGAAAATCCAAACCAGAACCGAGGAATTCATCGCTTACCAAAAACTCGGCCAACTGGTGGATGTGGAAGGTTTCAAGACGATATCGTCAAAACAAAGCGGACCTCGTCACCACCCCGGGTTTAATCACCATACCCAAAAGGTTATGAATGCCCGTTTCCCCGATAACAAACATCATCGGGACTCGCCGACAATACAACGGGGCACCCGAGCCCAGGGTATGATTGTGGAAGGATGGAACTGGCAACTCCGGGTTACGGTCATCGTTGAACCCATGTCCGTCGCCACCCGACTCCGATTTAATCTCGCATCAGCCTATTTTGCTCAACAATTGATTCGGGCTGCCAGATTCTCCCTAGAACCCGAATCAACGTGTCAAGATGTCGTTGCAGTGTATCGCCGCGGTGCCCCCATCAGGTTTTATACGAAAGAAGACGCGCAGAATTTGAGCGATCGGATTAATTCAAGTTCAATCATTGATGACGACGCTAGAAATATGCCGTTAGATACCACCACTGAACCTGAACCATCTTGGAGCCTCCATCAAATTATTGCCAGGCTGGAAACAACGTCAACCCAAAACCTACCCTCCTTGTCGAAGATTCAACAGGCTCATAAAGAAGTTGGGAAAGACTCCTAGGTAAATGACCCGGGACCCGCGATTGCGGGTCCCCAGAACGTACCGCAAATTCTCAGAATGGGTTGGCAGACCCACAATGAACGATGGACGCATCAGCGTCACCGCGTGGCTATGACCGCAACCACGGAAGATTCCGAGGGATTACGACTTCCGGCAGTCGAGTTATGGTGGCCTGTGGCGTCAATGGAAACCAGAACATTTTTAATCAAGGGAGACGACAATGGCAACCAAACGGCCGGCCCCATATATCTGGACTACTTGGATGACTAAACTTATGACGGGCGAAGCTTCATGCCATCTTCCATCATGGTTTCGAGCGAACCACTTCGCCAACAGTTTCCCGAAAGCACCTTCGGACTTCGATTTCGCACAGTGGCAGATGGAACACACGGAACTGTTACATCGGGTGCAACGGGGTATAGAAGCCGCGGGTGGGGAAGTGTTCATCGAAGGACAAAACGCTTTCAAACTCGCCGGTAGCTCCGCAGCCCTCGCAGGCAAACCAGACCTCGTCACTAACATCGACGGCGAGTGGTGTGTAATCGATGTGAAAACAGGTCAACCGTTGGCTGCTCACATTGCCCAGGTTCTCATTTATATGTGGGCACTCCCTCACGAATTTAGTCAGTACAAGGGAATTAAATTTTCCGGAAAAATCGTCTACCCGGAGCACGAAGTGCCCATACCCGCGAGCGCTCTTGACACGGCGTTCGAAAACAGAATGTTGGGAATGATAAAAACGCTCGCCGCACCTGAAGCGCCTGCGTCAGTTCCTAGTTTTTCTGAGTGCGCGTACTGTGTCTTGACTAGTGCCAACTGCCCCGACAAATTAATCGCTGAAGATCAGCTACTAGCCACAACTTCCGCGTTTTAGTTCTAGTCTTATGAAGATATTAGATGAAAATTGGGGAAGATATGATCACTGGAAAATAGCGGGGAAGTTTTCCGGTGATAGCCGGTATGCCACTCATTATCACCCGCTGGCATATCATCTGCTGGACGTTGCAGCCGTTGTCGAGATTTTGTGGCAACAGATTTTGACACCGCGGGTCCGTTCCTGGTTGGCAGAATCTTTCCAGGGAGATCCTGACCAAGCTGGTAAATGGGTTAGCTTTCTCGCAGGCCTCCACGATCTCGGTAAAGCTTCGCCGATTTTCCAGATCAAAGATTCTGCTGCGCACAACCGATTGGCAGGGACCGCGCTCGAGTTAGTCCCCAGGGATCTGGCCCGAAAAGCCAGTACTCGACACGAAGTGATTACAGCCTATCATTTGCAGAATTTTTTGCCTCAATTTACCGGCGTTGACAAGGGGATTGCCAGGAGTTTTGCGATCATAGCCGGTGGGCATCACGGTATTTTCCCGAGTATAGGTCAGGTCAGGAAAGCGAGGGGATTTAATATCGGGGAACCGGATCAATCTAGCGGTAACAACCCGTGGCAGGAAGCCAGGAACGATCTACTCCAATGTTTGCAGAACACACTAGACGTGCCGTGTGAATCGGATTTGCTGGCGATTAAGACCCCGAAAGCCATGTTGCTGTCCGGCCTCATTTCTGTGTGTGATTGGATCGGTTCAAACACAGATTACTTCCCATTTGTTAAAACCGAATACGAACCTACCGACTATATGGAACGATTTTCGCGGCCACAAGCAGAGAATGCACTGGGTAATCTTGGCTGGCTGGCCACACCTATTGCCCAAAAACCCAGATCATTTGCCGGGCTTTTCCCAGGCATTGAAAAGCCTAATCACCTTCAACAGCTTGCAGACGAACTATCTGATTCTCTATGCGGGCCAACATTAATTGTGATCGAAGCACCGACCGGGGAAGGGAAAACTGAAGCTGCATTAACATTGGCTGATCGCCTGATTTCCAACGGTTCGACAGGCCTGTATATCGCACTCCCTACCCAGGCAACTAGCAATCAAATATATGCCCGGCTGAAAGATTTCTTAGCCGACAGGTATAGTGACAGCCCAATTGTGAACTCCATTCTCTTGCACGGACACTCTTCGATCTCCGGTGAGATGGAAATTCTTGAGAATATGACGCCCGAAGAAAAGCCAGTTGATCTAAATGATAGTTATAACTACGAAGATCTTACAAGCGTTGGGGCAGCCGAATGGTTCACATACCGCAAGCGGGGTCTCTTGGCCCCTTTCGGGGCTGGAACCATAGATCAAATCCTGCTGGGAGTATTGCAGGTCAGGCACGGTTTTGTGCGCATTTTTGGACTGGCTAACAAGGTAGTCGTGATCGATGAAGTCCATGCATACGATACTTATATGTCCGAACTTCTCCAGCAACTATTGAGGTGGCTGGCCGCCATTGATGCCTCGGTCATTCTGTTATCGGCTACGCTACCTTACCAACGACGACGTTCCCTGATGGATGCATATGGCCAGGGACTCAACAAATCACAGGTAATGTCCGTAGATTCGGAATACCCTAGGATATCGTGGATTGAGAGTACAGGTTCCGAGACAAAATACCACAGCAAGCACGTCTTTACATCTTCCTTGAATACCCGTCAGATAGTTCTTGAAAAGGCTCCTACCGACTTCTCAACCATTGGAGATAATTTAGAGACCGCTCTCTCCGCGGGCGGCTGTGCCGCCGTCATTTGTAACACTGTGGACCGAGCCCAGGAGATGTACAAAGAGCTTCGTAAGCGGTTCACTGGTAAATGTAGTGACGGTGACCCGGAAATCCAGTTGCTTCATTCCAGATTCCTGTTTAAAGACCGCCAACGTTTGGAGCAAAGAGTATTGAGACGCTACGGCAAACCTGGGGACAGTAGCATCCGTCCGGACCGTAGCATACTTGTGGCCACTCAGATTATCGAACAAAGTCTGGATCTGGACTTCGATCTCATGGTCTCTGATATAGCTCCTATTGATTGCATTATTCAACGAGCAGGTCGGCTGCAACGACATCAACGAGACAACAGGAACCCCTCCTTCATTGGCAAGCCACCACATCTCTGGGTTATGTGGCCTGGTGAAGCATCTTCTGGCATTCCTACGTTTGATAGGGGTACTACATTTGTATATGCCGAACACGTACTGCTGAGGACCTGGTTGGAGTTAAAAGGCATGACCTCCATATCGGTCCCAGATCAAATTGATGAATTGATCAATGCGGTATATCACGACCATGACGAAAAATATGATCAGTTATCCCCAGCATTAAACGATTATTGGGACGATACAGCTCAAGACCTGGATAAGCGGCGGGCATCTGAACGTGCTGAAGCTAAAGATAGATGGTTAAAGTCTCCAACACAGGATATCCCTCTCTGGAAGTTTTATGAGCAACAATTGACCGAAGACGATCCAGATTTCCACACCAAACTTCAGGCCCTAACCCGACTTACTGGCAACCAGGTCAGTCTCGTAATCCTTTACAGGATCGCCGGAGCACTTCACTTGTCACCTGATGATCCTCGAATTGTTCCCATAGTCGAATCCCATGGCAAATACTGGGACAGGGAATTACTTAAAAATTCCGTTACTCTGGGATCACCAGCTAAATTAGTAAATCAGTTAAAGTCTTTTAATACAGAACCTTTATGGTCCAAATCGCGTTATTTCCGGCATCACAGGTTGGTAATTGTGGATGAACATGGAAGTGCAGAATGTAGCGCTCTTCGCATTGATCCAGATCTTGGAATTCAGGAGGAAAAAAATGGATCCCTCATTTAACCTAGTGGACTGCCCCTGGATACCATGTTTGTACGTTGGAGAAACATCCACACGAGAAGTAAGCCTGACCAATGTATTTGCGGATGCGTCAGAGATTACCGAAATAGTGCATCAATCGCCATTGGTAACGGCATCACTGCATAGGCTCCTATTGGCAATTCTGCATCGGACTTTTGGTCCATCGAACAGTGGAGAATGGATTAAGATTTGGCAGAAAGATAGATGGGATAATAAGAAGTTAAGCGAATATTTCAACAAATGGCACAGCAGGTTTGACCTATTCGACCAGGTCCACCCTTTTTATCAAACAAAAAGCATGGACCTTCCCGAGCTTCCCCCGGTTTCGGTATTGCAATATGAATTAGCCTCTAATGCTAAGAGCAATCCGACCCTCTTTGACCATAACACCACCCACGATTCCAAACCGTTAGGACCTGCTACTGCAGCTCAATATCTCGTGGCGAGACAAGCGTTTTCGGTTAGTGGTGCTGAACAGGTCAAGGGAGGAGGGCTAAATGCGCACAGCGCCAAAGCAAGCCCGTTGATCAACGGAGCTATGATTCTCATAAAAGGGCAAAACCTGTTTGAAACCCTGATGCTCAACTTCCACAGATACGATTTAGAAAATGGAGAACCTTTCGAACCTGCGGAAGGTAACCCAGATTTACCTGCCTGGGAGCGGGACGAGGAGACAGGAGAAGGCGAAAGAACCCCTGCCGGTTATCTGGATTTACTTACATGGCAGAGTCGAAGAATTCGACTCTATCCCACGTTAGATATTGATGGTTCAGTAATTATTAAGCATGCTGTTGTTTCCAAGGGTGAGGTATTTCCGGGGTCATTTCATCCACGCGGTAAAGAAACGATGCTTATTTTCAAAAAAAGCTCCTCTACAAATTCAAAGGCGAATCCATGGCCGACCTTGAAATTAGATGAGAATCGGGCACTCTGGAGAGACAGCATGGCTTTGCTCCTGTCATTGAAAGATCAACAAGACCGGCCCAAGACCATGGATTGGCTCGAAGAATTAATCGATGACGACGCCATTCCTCCTGAACTAACTCTGCGAATCGATGTCCTGGGATTATCAAGCACTCAAAAGAAGATTCACTTTTGGCGCCACGAACGGCTGCCATTGCCATTAATTTTGTTAAAGGATGAAGCTGTTAGAGACCGGATTTCAAATTCTATATCGATCGCAGAACAAGCCGGATATTGTCTTAACAGAAATGCAAAATCAGCAATCAGAGAATTTTTACCTGAAGGATCAAAACAGATCAATGGGTTTTATAGCTCCCGTGCTTGCGACGGTCGGTACTGGAGTTCACTGGACGTATTATTCCGCACATTCGTAATGAGCCTGGCACACTCCACCAGCGAAGATCAAAAGATTCGAGTCATGGATAACTGGGCACACGATGTTAGAGCAGCCGCGACAAATGCGTTCCAGTTGGCATCAGAACCTTTACAAAGAAATCTGAAAGGACTACGGGCAATAGGAATTGTGGAATCGAGGTTCAGGTTGGAACTGAGTCAACTAACGGGTACTAAACCAGGAAGGATGAATTAAAAATGATGCGTAGTAAGTCTCCCACTAATTCTCCCAAGATCATCGAGCACCTGCTGGAACTAGCAGACAGGAATGATCGAGGAGCGCTAGCTGTCTTACGACAGGGACTAGGCAAACCGCCTGGATCTGTGCCCGGTATGTACCGCCATGTACAAACCTACATCCCCGATAGAGCTCCGCGGGAATATGAAGATGCGGCCTATATGGTGGCGGCTCTGTTTGCTACTCATACAAGCCACTGTGACGGCAAACCCTGGGACACAAATCTGGGTGCATCATTTCGCTGGCTTGCAAAGAAGGTAGACAACCTGGAAACAATTGAACGCAGATTTGAAGTTCTACTCGGTAGCAGACGTGAAGTCCTCGGAGAAAGGCTGAGGCATAGCGTGTCTCTACTTAAATCACACGATATACCTATCAACTGGTATCAACTCTTGCAAGATATTACAAGTTGGAACCGACCTGGACGCCCAATACAACGGAGTTGGGCACGGGCCTTCTGGAGTCAGGCCTTCAAGGAATAAGCCTACGCTAGATATGAACATTAGCACCAAAGGGTCGATCGAAACAAAATTTTTGGAGGAAATCTATCATGTTTCTAGAATTACACATCATTCAGAACTTTGCACCAAGCAATTTAAATAGAGACGATACCGGAAGTCCTAAAAACTGTGAATTCGGCGGTACCAAACGTGGCCGTATTTCAAGCCAAGCGATCAAACGAGCAATCCGTGCATCTTTCAAAGATGGACTGCTGAGCGAAACAAACCTAAGCCTCAGGTCGCTAAGGATACACAAGGAAGTGGTGGACGGCCTTGTAAGCCAAGGGAAACCTTTAGAGGAATCATCGCACATAGTGTCCTCAGTGTTCAAAGATTTAGGACTTGAATTAGATCAGAGAAACGCGGTCAAAGATCAAAACCTAACAACAGCTATGATCTTTATCGGGAATGACGATATATCCAACTTTACAGAAGTCTGCAGCAATCATTGGGATAATCTGCTGGATGCGTATCCGATGACCACCAGCAACACGAAAAAGGCCAGTGGCCAACAACAGGGCTCGAAAAACAACCTAGAAGAGCTTTCTGAAGCATTGTTCAACGGTGGAAGAGCCGTTGACCTAGGGCTTTTCGGACGCATGTTAGCCGCCAGACCCGAATTGAACCGTGAAGCCGCAAGTCAAGTTGCCCATGCTATATCGACTAATGAAATCGGTGATGAGTTTGATTATTTCACCGCCGTAGATGACTTGAATCCCAAAGAATCGTCAGGTGCTGCTCATCTAGGAGTTATAGAGTTCAATTCTGGATGCTTTTATCGCTATTCCAATGTGGACATTGGATTGTTAACAAATAACCTTAACGGAGATACCGATCTGGTCCAGACAGCAATAAAAGCTTTCGTGTTAGCATCGATCAAGTCCATACCTACTGGAAAACAGAACACCTTTGCCGCCCAGAATCCACCATCTCTGGTATTCAGCGTTATTCGCAACTCTGGGTTCTGGGCTCTGCATAATGCATTCATTAAGCCCGTGACTCCAAATAAGGACAACATAGTTTCCGCGTCGATACAAGAATTAAACGAATACTGGAAATCTGTTGTTGATATGTATGGGCCGGCTGATATAGAGAGTCAGTGGGTATCTACAACTGCCCCCGACGAGGACGTCGAATCTCTGAGAGCTGACAATAAGAAAGTATCGATCCAAGAATTGGTGGAGAACACCGTTGACAGCATTAAAACGTCCTTGCTGGGGGTGTAGAGATGCCTTCAACTTTATTGATGAGGTTGTCAGGTCCAATGCAATCCTGGGGTACGCGCAGTAGATTTGATTCTCGGGATACTGAATTGGAACCGTCCAAAAGTGGCGTTATAGGATTATTATGCGCAGCCCTTGGACGCAGCAAGGAAAATCCGGTTGACGATCTGGCAGAATTGGTAATGGGTGTGAGAGTAGATTACGAAGGAGTTGTCTCGGTTGACTTTCACACCGCAGGAAAAGGGTTAGACAATATTGCTAATCAAATTGGCGTGTACAGTTCCTCGGGAGGCAATACCCGAAGAATGGTTGTATCTCGCAGATATTACCTATCTGATGCCGACTTTCTTGTCGGTATCGAGCATCAAGATCCTACTCTCTTAAAACAACTAGAGACGGCACTTCGCGCACCTACGTGGCAAATATACCTGGGAAGAAAATCATTTGTTCCCAGTATTCCTCCAAGTTTTCCAGACCCTGGTGGCCTCAGAGACGGTATCTCGGTCCGGAGAGCGTTGCTACAAGAACCCTGGCCAAGCACAGGAATCAAGAAACCGTCGAGGAGAAATCCAAATCAACTGCGCATGATATTAGAGTCTGATTTCGGGATCACGAATGATGTCCGAATGGATCAGCCAATCGGTCGTAGTTATCAGGACCGATCCTTCGTCACGCGTGGTGTTCAAACCGAGTTTATACCATTAGGACCCAATTCAGAAAAGCCCAACGACGAATATATTCCAATCAGGGAGGAAGAAAATGTATCTATCTCGAGTAGCTCTTGAGCAACGTAGCAGATTAGTCCGTAGAGATATATCTGACTGTCACAAGCTTCATAGCAGAGTTATGTCAGCCTTCCCAGATCTTCCAGATACACAGAATGCCCGTGCAGAATTAGGGGTTTTATACCGTCTGGATCTTAACCTTCGAAACCAACAAAGTATTTTGTTAGTCCAATCTAGAGATATGCCAGACTGGTCTGTTCTTCCCCATGGATATGTAGCCACAACAATCAATAGTCTCGCTAATCCAGCAATTAAGCCTATTTCCAAGGCGTGGGATTCGATAAGTAGATCGGACATTTTAAGATTCCGTCTACAGGGCAACACGTCCAAGAGAATCCATAAAAATAATCCTCAAGTGACCGACGGTAAAATATCAGCAGGTAAACGGGTCGCATTGCTCCACGAAAATGACCAAATCGACTGGCTCCATCGGAAAGGCCAACTCTTCGGATTCGAAGTTTTGTCTGTGCAAGCTAATAGTAAAGTCCCCAATCTTTCTACTTCTACAGCGTCCAAAATCCATGGACAGAGAACGAACACCGGGAATGCAGTTCAGCGCATAAGTTTTGGATCGGTTACCTTCGAAGGAGTCCTTCGTATCAAGGATAGAGAATTGTTCCGAAAGGGACTTGAGGTTGGAATTGGACCTGGCAAAGCTTACGGGTTCGGACTCCTATCAGTAGCAAAGGCGAGTTAACAACAATCGTCATGTTAAAAGACTTGAACATTCTACCGCGAATACGGGATAGCATAGGTTACCTGTACGTCGAGCATTGCCGTATTGATCAAGAAGCCAAAGCAATCACCCTCGTAGATTCTTCTGGGAAAACTGCCGTTCCGTGTGCTTCATTATCAGTTCTAATGCTGGGTCCAGGAACTTCTATCACACACGCAGCGATTCGAGTCCTTGCTGAAACCGGCTGTCTCGTGACATGGGGAGGTGAAGCGGGTGTCCGTATGTACGCACAAGGCTTGGGAGATACACGTTCATCCGAAAAAACCCTTCATCAGGCACGTATGTGGGCAGATCCAGTTACTCGACAAAACGTGGTGTACCGGATGTACATGATGAGGTTTAATGAACCCTTGGAGCCAGGACTTACTTTGCGACAAATCAGGGGCAAAGAAGGCTTGCGCATGCGGGCGGCATATTCTCAAGCCAGCAGAGATTACGGTGTTTTGTGGGATGGCAGGGTGCATGGAAAGGGAAACTGGTCTTCTACCGATCCTATCAACAGGGCTCTTTCAGCGGCTAACAGCTGCCTATACGGTGTTTGTCATGCTGCCATAGTTTCGGCAGGTTACTCTACGGCAATTGGATTTATTCATACTGGCAGAATACTTTCTTTTGTTTACGACATAGCGGACCTGTATAAAACACAGATCAGTCTACCAACAGCATTTCGTGTCGTTGGAGAAGGAATCGAGAATTTAGAACAGCGAGTACGGCGCACTTGTCGCGACTTGTTTTTCAAACGGCGTATCCTCCAACGTATCGTGCCCGACATTAATTACATTCTTAGCCTACATGACACCAAACTTCCTCAAACCCAACAGAGCTCTGATCGCAACCACTATTCAAGTGATATGTATGTGTACTAACGACTTACCGAGAAGCGGATCGATTCTATGGTTGTCTTGATATTAGAAAAAGCTGAACCAACAGTAAGAGGTGAAATAACGCGCTGGTTATTAGAACCAAAAGCTGGGGTTTTTACCGGAACAATATCAGCGTTGGTTAGAGATAAACTATGGAAACTGAGCTGTGATCCAGTGAAATGTGTATCTGCAACACTAATTTACAGTTCACCTAACGAGCAAGGATTGGAAATAAGAACCTGGGGTCTAAGCAAAAAAGAAGTAGTCAACTTTGATGGAATTTCGTTATTGAGAATTTCTCGTTAAAAGGATACCGGTTTCAGTGTCCTCCCCACGCATGTGGGGGTGAACCTATGTGCGGCGCAGTTACGATTGAATTGGTAATGTCCTCCCCACGCATGTGGGGGTGAACCCCTCCATACCTGCCCAATCCGTATCGCTGAAGTGTCCTCCCCACGCATGTGGGGGTGAACCTGAGTGGGTCTAGCCATGGTGTTACCTCTATTCAGTCCTCCCCACGCATGTGGGGGTGAACCCGCAATAACAAACTGGATGATAGACGCACTCGCGTCCTCCCCACGCATGTGGGGGTGAACCTACTCAGCGACAGGTTGGACAACAGATTCAGGGAGTCCTCCCCACGCATGTGGGGGTGAACCAGCACCCGAAGACACAATTACATTATTCGCCGAGTCCTCCCCACGCATGTGGGGGTGAACCTATTTGGTATCTGGTCGGAATTGGTGCCTTGATAGTCCTCCCCACGCATGTGGGGGTGAACCTACCTAACAGCGCATGAGGGAAACCAAACGCACCAAGTCCTCCCCACGCATGTGGGGGTGAACCTGCCATGGGCGATGCTGAGTTTGCAGCCATCGAGTCCTCCCCACGCATGTGGGGGTGAACCACGCCCAGACAGTGACAAGACATACGCTAGAACGTCCTCCCCACGCATGTGGGGGTGAACCTCATGGGCTGACCGATGATGACATCGAGACAGAGTCCTCCCCACGCATGTGGGGGTGAACCCTACTACAGAACACAATACTGATGATAGATCGCGTCCTCCCCACGCATGTGGGGGTGAACCCTGACCAACCCTGGACGGCATTTGATCGCCAACGTCCTCCCCACGCATGTGGGGGTGAACCTAACGGGGCGAACCTGACGACAGGCCAGCTAGGGTCCTCCCCACGCATGTGGGGGTGAACCACTAATAGCATTGGACGAGCACAACAATGCAACGTCCTCCCCACGCATGTGGGGGTGAACCTCCAGCCGAGCGGTTGAGAATTAAAATTAACAACCGTCCTCCCCACGCATGTGGAGGTGAACCTGATCCGAGCGAAGACATCTCCCTTCACGGCGAGTCCTCCCCACGCATGTGGGGGTAGCTCCGAGAATTATAACCGAGATTTTCTTAGCTCATCCATCTTGTCATGAGCAAGCGTAGATAACTTGCTATTGTGAAAAAGCATTTCAATTTCCGGCTCGGCCGATGGACCTTGCTTCAAGAGCTCGGTTTTAGCCCACTCTATCGCCTCTTCCCATAAAACCATTTCGGGATCTGTTGATCCTGATGGGGGTTTTATCTGGCCATAGATACCAGCGGCTTTCAGTAGCTCCATTGCCACCTTGCTATCCCCCCTCTCCAGTGCGGTTTCTAAAGTATCGATTGCCTTAGGTAGAAGAGACCTCAAGCGATCATGGCTGGCACCCCAGATCAGTCTGCGTTGCTTATTCAATTCCGCTATAAAGTTCGGGTTGTGATTTTTCCATCGCGAGACTGACTCTCGTGAAACACCTACCACTGTGGCTGTCTCTTGATCGGTCTTTCCCTGGGCTAGTACATCGATGGCATTCAATTGAGTTACGGTTAAACCTGTAGAATGCCCATTCTGTGATAATTTGTGTGTTTTTGTGACGTTCATCCCAATCACCTTATCTAATAGTTCCACCAGTAATGTTATCGGTGCTACCACGTTATGACAAGTAAATTAGGCATGAATTAATTCGTCGTGTATCAAATCATCAACAACATACATATGCCGGTTAACAGGATATTGGCAGAGATTGGTCTCCAGGCGCTGACCATCTACATGTAAATTCCCTGGACCACTACCCCCTCCCCTCATTATCGATGCAAAACATATATCGTTGTCGAGATAGCGAGACACTGGTTTTACATGGAAGTTCCCGGGGCGATAGACTTACACCAAGGATCAATACAGGGAGTAATGATTTTGCCTATCAGCTGGAATAATATACGTTTCTTTCCCATGGTCTTACTGCTGTTCGCCCTGGCTGCACTGACGCAGCTGAGTTGCAGTTCTGAATCAAAGGAGGCGACGTCAAACCCTTCTGCCACTTCTCAGAGCAACCTCAGTTCTTCCCTTCCTACACCGACGTCCATGCCTACTGCGCTTGCTGGACGGAGTTCACCAGCGCCTGTGGGTGCGACTAATACCCAGGTGCCAGCCAGTGGGTCCAAAGGTGAGGTAAACGAACAAACTTATGATCCCAGTTGCATGGAACCAATCCTCGGGCGGACTGTAACGGACGATCTTGTCTACCGCGGCCGCCCGGCCACACCAGAAGAACTGGATAAAATTGCAGATTGCAAGCTTCATGTCTATCAAGATAAAGAGTCTCGAGGCGAGTCAGGAGAGAATGACGGACGGGATTCTCGGGATGATGGCGGACGGGATTCTCGGGATGATGACCAAGGGCGTGGGAGCACCTTCCCTCCCAGTGACCAGCAACAGCTCCTGACCGACTGGGGGCCCCAACCGCCTTTATGCGAAGGATATGATAAAGACGACAGTGGTATGCCTATCGGCCCGCAATGTAACGTGGTGCCTGCCCCCCTTCCATCAGGTGTTACGAAAGGAACACTCCTTAGCGCAAAATTACCGACTGCCAAATATGAAACTCCTGGAGCAGTCTGCCAGACTTATCAGGGTGAAACGTGCAGCGAATTACAATGGCAAAAAACATCCGATCTTCAAGCTGGAGAGTTTGTTCAAATTCGGATATCGCAAACTGATCCTAATATCATGTATGCAGGTACCGACTCCAATGACATGACGACATACAGGAGCACAGACGGCGGTGATACCTGGGAGCTAGTTCATATCACCGGGCATGCAGCTGGGGTAGCAATCAGCCCGGTTGACTCGAATATCGCCTTATATACAAATCTCGAAGCGCCTGTTCAGCGTACTGACGATGGAGGACAAACCTGGAGTTCAGTCGTTGGGAACGAACCTGGGAGTGCACACTATAACAACCCCTTTACAGCCATTTCATTTTCGGAAGATCATCCGAACATTGTTTACACAGCCGCTCTCCGCGGAGATACCCGGGGAGGGATTTGGCCCGCAGAACCAGCCGATATATTTAAAAGCACTGACTCTGGAATCACTTGGCAGCAAACGGGGACTTGTAATACATGTTCTTCGGTACAAACGATCATTGTTAAGAATGGAAACCCAAACTTTATATGGGTGGCGGCGGATGGCGGTCTTCAATACAGCGAAGACTCCGGGAAAACCTGGAGTGGCAACGTTATTCCGTATTTGAAGGAAGTAGAAGAACAAAGCGCGCATAACAATTATGAAAAAATGCCTAAAGTGATCGGACTTGCCGCACATAGGGACCGTCCTGATCTCATGTTAGCAGCATCCAGCGAGTTTGGGATCTTCCGCAGCACTAACGCGGGACTGTCCTGGGAACACAGTAACGAAGGTCTTGAAACCTCTAAACTCCATCAAGTCCATTTCGCACCAAGCAATCCAAACGTCGCCTATTTATCAACCCACCACGGTCTTTATCGCAGTGACGACGGAGGCCAGTCCTGGACGAAACGAAGCGACGGACTAAATTATGAATTTGTGTCCCCAATTGCGATACATCCAGGGAACGAAAATATTGTGTTTGTCGGCACAACTAGCGAGATTTATACCATCCACCCTGAGCACATGAACCGGGGTGTTCACGACGGACACGGAATGTACAAGTCGGTTGACGGTGGTATCCAGTGGGAACTGACGGATACCGGGATTACCGAAGCGAAACCGGCTCAGATCGGCACACATCCCATTTTGCCGTTCAATGTTTGGGTGGGTGGCGAATCCGGACGGGGTAATCTATTTTCACCTGATGGTGGGCACAGCTGGCTATTTTCGCCCTCTATAACATCCCATTACCCAATGGTTTACGCCTTTAACCATGAATTACCGACTGTTATATATGCAACTGGTTGGCTCAGAACAGGGGAATTAACGGCAAGCACGGACGATGGTGCAAGCTGGTACACACTTACTCACAAGCTAAATCAAGGATTGAGTTCTAAGACCAAGGAACTTGGGCTCAGAGGCGAAGGGCCTACCGATTTCCACATACATGGCCTGGCTGTATCACCATCCGATCCTAATGTCATTTATGTTGGATCCGTACACGATACCGTGTATCCAAACCTAACATTTAATTTAGATGGTGCACATATCTGGAAATCATCTGACCGTGGTGAAACATTTCCGGAAATGTCAAATGGATTCCCAATAGAAACTAAAACGTCAATCAATTCGATAATCGTTCATCCTGAAAATCCAGATGTCGCCTACCTGATGACTTCCCTCCACGAAACAGAAACAGCCATTGGAATATACAAGACTACTGATGGTGCCAATTCCTGGGTAGCCGTAAATGATGGATTAGATCCCCATACAAACGATTTGCAAATGGATCCAATTAATCCTCAAGTACTTTACGCAGCTACCGAAAGTGGCATCTACAAGACTGTAAATGGAGCTGAATCCTGGGGGAAAGCTTCCAGTGGAATTGCCGAAGAACCTGTTATTGATATGGCCATTGATCCTCTCAACCCGCTAGTTCTTTACGCCATCACTCCTGAAAACGTCTACCGTACTCGAGACGGCGCTGACAATTGGTACCCTGTTAACCTGGGCCTCCCGTTACTGGCCGATACCTCAAAAACTCTATCGGCCCAGGAAAGGCTCTTAACGCAGCTGAAAATGGACCGTACAAAGACTGCACATTCCATGTACGGAGCTACATTTGCTCAGGATAGGACACTAGAGGTTGATGCAACCGGCAGGGTAATCGTTGTTGTGACAAAAACAAATAGGAGTGATCAGGATAGACGCAATGAACGCATACTACACCGGGCAGTATTAACTCCCTTAGTAAATGTCACGTATGAATTCTCTATTAATGATCCGCAAAGAAATATATCCGAAGCAAAAGTTAAGGTGGTATCACAATCCAACGTTTATGACATGTTTTTTAATAGTAACAACCAGGAGTTACAATTCACTGCTGCTGGTCCACCTGGTTCTGAATCAAAGACAACTGTAGTGATACCTGGTTCCTTGCTCTCAGGAGGAGATCACGCTCTTGACTGTTGTATAAAGGTTTTTGTTGATGGCAGACAAGTAACCGGTTCGAGTACAGATGCCGGGGTCACTTTTCAATTTGTCCATAATGGAAGAAGCGAAGTTGTTATCACAACAACCTAATGAAATCTTCTTCTTTCGACTAGTGTGTGCCTATAGAAAACTGTTGAGCTAGTAAGGTGTCCATTGAATTTTTTGATCTTGTTATAACGTTATCTGTTTCTCCCCATGTCTTCGTTGAACCTTTCACTCCACCTCTACCCTTGCTGTTCTCTCTTATTGCCTCCGGGTTAGCGGTTGTAGTTTCCTTCGTCCTAGTCGGTTTTTTCGCCAGGAACCCACAGGCTTTCTCAGATTATCCGAAGATTAATTTATTCCGGTGGAAAGCGACCCGATTTTTCAGTGCCTTCGGATGGTTGTTCGCCATCCAGTTTTCAAGCGTAATGCTTTTCCTCTTACTTATCGCGGTCGGCTTTGCAGGCAACCAAGACCCAATCCATAATCTCTCTCCTACATTCGTCTGGGTGATTTGGTGGGTTGGGCTGGTCTACGCATCAGCTTTCGTCGGAGATATTTGGGTACTAACTAATCCTTGGAAGATCCTATTTGGATGGGCGGAGGAACTTTGGATACGTCTGAATTCAAGGAAGCCTTTTCAACCAATTCTCCAATACCCTACTCAAATGGGAGCTTGGCCAGCATTGGTACTCTTCCTCCTGTTTGCGTGGATCGAAAATGTTTACGGGGAAGCTGTCATACCATTGCGCATCAGTCAAATGATTCTAATTTATTCAGTTATTACGTGGTCCGGAATGCTTCTCTTTGGAAAAGATATATGGCTACGTAATGGTGAGGTCTTTTCCGTAGCTTTCGGTTTCCTGGCTAGATTTTCCCCAACTGAGACTCGTGTAATCAAATCCAACACCAGTGATACCCCTGGGAATCCAGAGAACTCTCAAGCAGTTAACTCAGGACCTCTCTCCCATTTGCCCGAGAAGCGCTTTTCTAATGTGAAGGAGTTAAGTCTCCGGCCCTTCGCTTCAGGTTTGCTCAAAAGTGAAGCAGTGTCTGCATCGCAGATGTTATTCATATTAGTGTTACTTGCCACAGTTACCTTTGACGGGTTTGCCTCTACTCTCCCATGGATTAACTTAAAGGGTCTCCTTCAAGGGTATTTGCCTAACGCCCAGGTGGTAAGCACACTGGGGCTATTCTCAACTGTATTGATTTTCGCTTCGCTGTATTTATGTGTTTGTGCACTCATGGCCAAAGTTAGCGGGATTAACCTGCGAGCCTTAGACTTGGGGAGAGCTTTTGTTTATACCTTGATACCAATCGCATTGGCTTACCATGTAGCCCATTTTTTTGCTTTTCCTACTTATTCAGGGCCAGTTACTAGTGCCGCTCGCTTCGGACCCTTTCGGTTTTGGATGGGATCTATTTGGCACATCTAGTTATGTGTTGAATTTTAGTCTCGTTAGTCCAAATGTCTACTGGCTCATTTCCGTGATATCTATAGTGGCCGGCCACATCATTGCTGTTTTCCTCGCACATAGCACTGCTTTTAACCTGATCCCTAAACGTCACTATGCACTTCGCAGTCAAGTTCCAATGCTTATGTTAATGGTCGGGTACACTGTTGCCAGTCTCTGGATAATTACTCAGCCAATGTATATGGCTCCGATGTGATACATGAATATCTGTAAAAGAGGAGTACTTGCCCAAGAGCTAATCAAATGAATTCGGTTAATTGTTTACACACCCTGATTTAATCAATAAGAGGACCGTCAGGTAAAAGAAGACCTATCCTCAGCTATATCTAGACCATCCTAAAAACTAATTGAGTTCATCCCTGAGAATCTAGGCCTAGGCATAAGGTGTCATGGCTAGTTTTCACTACGAAAAGTGGAGCCACCGAACGGATTTGAACCGTTGACCTGCTGTTTACGAAACAGCTGCTCTACCCCTGAGCTACGGTGGCGCATGACAATTTTAGAGATAATTTATTGTTTTTTCCACGACGTTGACTTCTATTTCCAAAACGTAGGGACCTAGTGACCAACTCAATCCCAACTTAGGATTAGCTATCATTATCCAGTATATAGAAAATATACTGGTCCTTTGAACCGAGTATGGCGTTGGTCGGCACATACAGGTTTACCCAGACACTTTCTGTAAGTTCAACGACCGCGTCATTAATAATTGTCAGAGTTAAGTTTTTGGTAGTCTGACCTGGATCGAAATACAATGTGCCACCAGCGAAAACATAGTCTTGTCCGTTGGCAAAAGCGGTGCCTCCCCCAATTCCATAAGGCACAGAGATTGTATCTGGAGAAGATGCGCTAAGCACGACTGCCATAACAACAGTATTAATCGCTTCATCCCCGTTAGACCCGCCTAGTACGAATGAAACGAGCACTGGCGGTCTGGGCGTGGCTGTCGGAGTTGGAGTTGGAACAGGTGTCGGAGTTGGAGTTGGAACAGGTGTCGGAGTTGGAGTTGGAACAGGTGTCGGAGTTGGAGTTGGAACAGGTGTTGGTGTTGGAGTAGGAATGGGAGTAGGCGTGGCGGTTGGAGCAGGAGTAGGTGTAGGTACAGGGGTCGGGGTAGGGTCTGGAGTCAGGGTTGGAATCGCTGTAGCAGTAGGAACTGGTGTTGGCGTAGGAACTGGTGTTGGCGTTGGAACGGGCGTGGGTGTGGCAGTTGAAACTGGGATTGGGGTAGGAGTTGGGGTTGGAGCAGCGGCGGCCGTAGGTGTATCTTCTAGTAGAGGTGTAGAGGTGTTAGTTTGTTCTGTATCTAGCACTGATGCAATCCCTAGAACAGGAGTCTCCTCTATCGTGTCCAGTTGCTTCTTCGCTATACCTACTGCTATGTCCTTTTCCGACGCATGCAGGCTCCCTTTATGAAACACCCTTAATGTAATGTTTCCATACACACCAACTACTTCCCACTTCGCCGTACCATCATAATTGACCTGTGACGAGTTCCAAACAAACAGGTCATAATTTTTTACATCTTCTATTTCCAATCCTGAGATGCCGCGACTCTCTATAGTCGTCTCTATCTCTGCCCTCTTCTCCGAATATGCTGATTGGGCAGCAGCCTCGGTGTTATGAATTGTCAAGTCGAGATCTATAGTCTTTGCGGTTAAATATTCCACATGCTTACCTGTCAGACCGTTGCCGGACCTGGTAACCTTCCAGCCTTCAGGAAAATCACTGGCTACAAGCAATAGATCTAAAATTTGATCTTCAGAATAGATGGCTGAGACGGTAGTGGATGAACCATTATTTGATTTTTGTTCATCTTCAACCTCACAGGCTGAAAATAAAACAACGAGAATGAGGGTGAAACAGGTAACCAGGTAATTACTTACTTTCATATTCCGATTCAGACCATTTCCTCTACTGAGTGTATGGGCCTATTCGATCTTGGCACATAAATATGAATTCCAACCAGGAAGAGTGCCATTGATATAAAATGGAAGTGCTAAAAGTAGAGCCGCTAGATTCCGCATGCCGAAAAGATATTCTTTTTGACCATCTAACTGTGCAATATTATGGCAAGTTTATCTAATGATCTGAACCCTCTAGAGGCATCAATTCCAAGCAAAATAACTGTTGCCTAAAATCAGATCTCATGCCAAGGAACAGTGCGAAGTAAACTGACTACGCTTCAATCTATCCCGTTTCATACTACAGTTACGCAAACTATGGCGTTGACAGGATGAAAGCAACATAGAAGAATCAATGAACTGAATCTCCTCAGAAACCAGGGGTAATACAGCAATGACACAAGCAAGGATCGGCAAAGAAACAACGTTGAATCCAAAGGATACACCGAAATATCTATGGTGGTCTGGCAAGATAGTGGAGTGGGACAAAGCTACCGTACATATCTCAAGGATAGGATGGACGTCCGTATCGGCAGTTTTCGAAGGAATCAGGGCCTACTGGAATGATGAACTTAATGAATTATTTGTGTTTGAACTGGAACCACACCTCAAACGTTTGTATCAATCTATGAAAATTATGCGGATGACAGCGCCATGTTCAAAGCAAGAACTTGGCCAAGGAATCATCGAACTGCTCAGATCAAACGAGTATAGGTGTGACTCTTACGTGCAACCGTTGGCATATTTCTCTGAAGACATACCAGGTTACTTGGGGGTGTTAGAGGCTCCAGCTGAAGTTGTTATCACTACACGAAAATCGCCATCCAGTTTAGGGGAATCAAAATCAGCAAACTGCAACATTAGTAGCTGGACCAGGATCTCAGATAACTCTATGCCTCCTCGGGCCAAAGCAATAACCAACTACCAAAATAGCAGATACGTCTCTACTGAATCCCAACTGAACGGTTATGACTTTGGCATAATCTTAAACCAAAATGGAAAGGTATCTGAAGGAGGTTATGCATGCATCTTCATAATAAGGGACGGCGTGGCAATCACTCCACCGGTTACCGCAGGTATACTTGAAAGTGTAACAAGAGAAGTGATGAAAAAGATCTTACAAGATGATCTCGGTGTACCCGTATTGGAGCGTGAGATTGACCGAACTGAGCTATACGTTGCAGATGAAGCGTTTTTATGCGGAACAGCAGTCGAGTTAATCCCTATAGCTAGCGTTGATCGCTACACTGTGGGAAATGCAGTACCTGGCCCGATTTCTTCTAAGCTAAAAGACCTTTTCCATAAAGCTGTACGAGGTGAAGAATCCCGACGCACAACCTGGACTACACCAATATATTACGGCAGGTGAGTCGATCTTTAACAGCCCTATATAACCATCGCTCAACGAGGACTTTTAGTCCGCGTCACCATCAGCTGCTGCCACCTCAGCATTGGCTATAGCCGGAGGTCCCCATCCCCAGGGATGTGGTGCTTCACCAGAATCTACGATCTTTCCACTCTTGACAGTAAGAAAAGGCACGAGCGATTTTTTCCCAACACGAATCTCTCCAGTTGCGTCTTTTAGCTCCCATTCCCCATCAATAACCTCTATGACAGAAACATCAGCTTCCCGCCCTTCGGCAAGACTGCCGGAGGAATATTCGATTCCCAGAGCTTTGGCAGCATTGATCGTAGTCATACGTATCACATCTTCGACAGAAAACCCGAGCTCGAGGAAAAAGGCGCTATATTCTAGGAGACCGCGCATCATATGGTTTCTGATGCCATAGCCTGGCTGAATATCTATGTCAGTGCCTATCGTGTCCGGCACAACACCTTGGGCCATCACATCAGCTGCACGTTCCCACCCAAAATTGAAGTCCCCGTAAGAAGGATCGAGTACAATTCCACGATCTTGCGCTTCTTTTAACTCAGGCAAGATGTTCCCATCCCAATCCAAGGCCGCGCCGGTTAAAGGAGTGAATATATGTGTAACAATATCTCCCGCCGATAGCATCGAAAGCGCTTTTCTAACTATTTCCGGTGACGTTGGTGTCTGGTTTTTAGGGCCAATGTCCCCTATGTGCAACATAACTTTCAATCCCGCATCACGTGCAACCTCTGTTGCCGCCTTCACATGGTTTAGGCCTAATGCTTCCAGCAACCTGGGCGTGACCAAGCATTTTACGCCTTTGACTATCTCTGGATTTTCTTCTGCTACTCGCAGTACACCATGTTTGTCTATATGAGATAGATCGGTAGCCGGGACTGACCTGTCATGAAAAATACTAAGGAACGAATATACTTTGGTTTGAGCATGATCGAGTACGACGTCGGAAAATTCTGCAAAATTAGATGGTCCGGAGCTACCAGCGTCTGCTACTGTGGTAACGCCACCCCAGACCCCAGCGCTATCCGGATGAGCTGGATTTTTTTTCGGCAAATACATGTGAGCATGAACATCAATCAGACCCGGAGCGACAACTTTGCCAGTCACATCCAGAACTTTAGGTGCCTGTTCGGAAGGAATATTAGAAGCTACTTTACTGATCTTATCTCCCGTGATGGCAATATCCATTTTTCTGTTCCAATCCTGAGCACAATCCACCACAGTTCCGCCCTTCAAAATAACGTCATACATAAAAGACACCTCCTAGATATATGAATGTCAGTATATCAGACCTTGGAATACCACCGGAGAATTTAACATCATATTAATATTATGTAAAAATATATGTATGATGTGAATTATAGGTACCAACCGAAGGATTTTAATGAATGAAATCGGTAAAGCTTATACCTCCAGCGTCATCATTTTTTGAAAGCATGCGCGATGTAGGATACACGCTGGAAACCGCACTTGCAGATATTATCGACAATTCCATTACTGTCAGGGCTACCTCGATCGATATTATTGCCGAAATTTCATGTTTGCTCATGAGAAATCGTACTCAGGTCTGACAAAACCTTCTTAAACATCAATTATTCCATCTTCTCTGATTTCTATTGGCCGTGCAAACTAATGCTGCAGACCCCAAACCTAGATCAGACGAAATATATGATTTGCAACTGAAAACTACGAGTAGCTCGTTACCATTGTACGAACATGGGCATGACTAAGTGTAGGTATTGGTCGGACTCGGGTGATTTGAAAACCCCAGCACGGGAAGGGCCACTTGTCTCTAGACAAATTTTGTCGCCGCCCATGGCTGATAGCACTTCGATTAGATATCTACTATTGAAAGCTATTTTCGACTCTTCTCCAGATACCTCTGCCTCAACCTCGCCAGTATTTTCTCCAATCTCTTCTGCCTTGGAGGAAATTATGATCTGGCCTAGTCCCTCATTTTCTCCTGGAACCATCTGGAGTCTTATGATTCCGCTACTATCCCTGGCAAAAATTGAGGTTGACCTACCAGCCGCAAGGAGTTCTGACAGGACTGAGACAGAGCGGGTCTTCACCTCTTTGGTGGCATCCGCCACAAGATCGTCAAATGGCGGGAAATTCCCTTGTATCAACTGGGAAACTAATTGGATATTCGTGAGGCTGAATGAAATCTGATTACGCGAAGAAGCGACCACCATCTCTACTATTTCGTTGGAATCTGTCAGGAAACGGTTTAACTCTGTCAAAGTACGGCCTGGTATGATTACCCCCACCGATTCATTGACAGGTTCATCTAATTTTGCCCTATGAACCGCTAGTCGAAATCCATCTGCAGCTGCCAGAGTTAGTTGGTCACCTTCGATCTCAAGTTTAACGCCGGTCAGAACAGGCCGAGATTCTTCAGTCGCTGCTGCAAACACCGTTTGTGCGATTGCGGCTCGGAGTACCTTCGCACTTAACTTCACAGCTATACCATCTTCTATACTAGGTATAGGTGGGAATTCCTCTGGATCGGCTCCGTTGATTCGTGCATTAAATTTTCCGCACTCCAGATCCATGCCCCATGGCTGTGTCGAGCCAGTGACAGACATGGTGTCAGCTGGTAGGGAGGCAACAAATTCTCCAAGCAATCTTGCCGGGACGGTAACTGCACCTTCTTCCTCTATCATCGCCCCCACCCACGTTGTAATGGCAATCTCGAGGTTAGTAGCAGAAAGCTGGAGCCTTCCCCGGTCGGTAGTTAGTTTTACATTCTGGGTAATAGGCAATGTGGTCCGTGTAGGAACTGCCCGTCCTACTACACCAAGACCCCGGCTTAGATTTTCCTGAAGACAAGATAGCCTCATTAAAGGCCTCCCCAAAGGTTGCAGTATCATAAAGCGTACGATTCTAACCCGTCAACAAATCTCAATCGGGTTAATGCCGCAATCCCTAGTTATGATCTAAAGAACAGTGGAAAAGAAAAGCGGCAAAGCGGATTCAGCCACTTTGCCGCAACCTAAGACAAACCAAATATTAGTCTAGCTTACCCTTTTTACCTCAAGAGTTTCACCGGGAGCTAGCGCAACTCTCCGAACATTAATTCCTAGTTTCAATAACCAGTAACCCAGTGTTGCCTTGCTAACGTCGAGAGCAGCAGCTGTCTCTGACAACCCTATCTCATTTACCATTTCTGGAAGCAAGCGTTCTAAAGGTCGCTGATGATCTGCCTCTACCCGTTTCATGAGTTTAGTCTTTCGCACCAAATCAACTACCTCCTCTCTCTACATACCTGCCCGATTACTATGGTTCCTTATCTACTAGCGCACCAAACGATCGTCTTCTGTAAACGGCCTTTGATTGCTGATCAAAGATATCAGTGTTCTGATTTTTTGTCAACAGTTCTTAGAGTAAATTTAAAATTTGTTCAGAACATCGACCCAAAGACGCCTATTATCTCAGTGCTACCTACTACATTTTTACATTTATAGTCCATTCAGGCACAACATTTGCCCAAATCTGGATGTTTGATTTAATTCAGCTGATATTGGCGTCTGCGCTGAACGGCTAGAGTATTATATCCAGAGACTCTTGATATCCATATCAGGAATATTATGAAAATTAGAAAGGCTTGCAATTAAATGAAGCTCGGAAAACTCTCGCCCAGCATGCTAAGCAACCTTTTAGGACAGATCCACATTAATGACCCCAGGGTATTGCTTGGACCAGGTATCGGAGAGGATGCTGCTTTGATAGACTTCGGCAGCAAAGTTCTTGTAGCAAAAACAGATCCGATTACGTTTGCCACGGATCTCATTGGGTGGTATGCAGTCCAAGTGAACGCCAACGACATAGCCTGTTCTGGGGCTACACCCCGTTGGTTCCTAGCATCCGTCCTCCTCCCGGACTCTATCAGCGAAGACAAAATAGAAGCCATTTTTTCACAACTCACAGAAGCTTGTGAAGAATTAGAGGTTTCATTAATCGGTGGGCATACCGAAATAACACAAGATCTAAAGCAACCCATCATTGTAGGTTGCATGCTAGGGGAAACAGAAAAAGGGAAAACTATATCTACGTCCGGTGCCCAGATAGGAGATTCGATAGTAGCTACTAAAGGCATTGCAATAGAGGGAACCACTTTGTTAGCGCAACAATACTACACCCAGCTAATAGGTAAGGGAGTTTCGGTAAGTACTCTGGAATCTGCCAAAACACTGCTCAGATCTCCAGGTATCAGCGTAGTCAAAGACGCGAGAATAGCCTGTTCCAAGGTACCGATCAACAGCCTTCATGACCCAACAGAAGGAGGACTCGCAACCGGTCTTCGAGAAATCGCGTTGGCAGCCGCGGTAGGAATGAAGATAGATGTAGACGCCATTCCAGTCCTACCAGAATGCACAACGATATGTGAAGCGCTTTCTTTGGACCCACTAGGGCTCCTTGCATCTGGTTGCCTAATTGCTACCCTCCCCAAGCAAAGCACATCGGAACTTATCTCCGCTCTAGAGCACGAAGGGATAGAAGCACGTACAATTGGCGAAATTACAAAAGCCGATTCCGGAATAGTAATGTACAACTCTGAAGGTTCCAACCCGCTACCAGATTATGACAGAGATGAATTTGCCCGTTATCTAGAAACGCAATCAAAGTAAGTAGTATACGCCTAACTATTTAAAGCGTTCCCGGCAATTTGGCATGAAGAACTGACTAGATGAATAGGAGCATTCTTAGTGAAACATGTTCGGAAAACCCAGTAAATAGATACAATTCAAGGCCGTTCAGATATAGCCTCTCGTAGATTAGCCAAGGTAATATTGCCACCGCTGACCGCTATAGCAACTTTTTTTCCTCGTATATCATTTTTAACTTTCAATGCTCCAGCCATAGCCGCTGCTCCGGCCCCTTCAGTCAAGGTGTGAGCTTTTTCAATCAAAATTCTGATGGCCGCATAAATTTCTTCGTCTGTTACCAAAACAAAGTCGTCTAAATAATCCCGCATAATAGTTTGCGGAAGTTCGTAGCCATTTTGAGTCGCCAATCCTTCGGCAATGGTATAGGAAGGTGCTTCCACTAAATTTCCTTCCTTCCAGGAAAGGTACCCCGCTGGTGCCTGTTCGGATTGCACAGCAATGACTTTTATATGTGGATTGATGGACTTAGCCACGATGCACGCGGACGAAACACCACTACCACCCCCAAGTGGGACAAACATATATTCGACGTCGGGGAAATCTTCTATTACTTCAAGGTATGCTGTTCCAACACCAGCAATCAGCAAAGGCTCATTAGCCGCATGAACGAACCGGTAACCATTTTTCTGTGCCAAGAATTCGCTATATGCCTTTGACTCATCAAAATTGTTACCCCGAAATACTACCTCAGCGCCGAGATTCCGCATGGCCTCTACTTTGAGATAATTGGCTCCTTCCGGGACTACTACGACGGCACTGGCCCCAAAAAGTTTACATGCATTTGCAACCGACTGACCATGATTACCAGTTGAAGCGGTGATAAAACCTTGATCCAACTGTTCCCTAGAGGAATGTGCTAATAAATTTATGCCACCACGAACCTTGAAGGCACCAAGAGGATGATGATTTTCGTGTTTAAGCTTCACATCAGCATCTATTATTTCATTTACACCTGCGTAAGAATATAACGGAGTTCGTGCTATATACGGTGATATGGTTTTACGAGCTTCCAAGACATCTAGAAAATTTGGTATTTCCATCTGGTACTCCATTAACCTATATTCTCAAATCATGGTAAGCGCCAACCGGCTGCCCACTATATCCGTACTCAATGTAGAACAATCGGTGCAAGGTCTTTGGTCTGAATATATTATGGTTTTACTAAACAAAAACAGCCCGCTAACATGCGGGCTGTTTTTGTTTAATTCTCGATTATTGGGCTAGTCTTATTTTTCAGGATATGGTGGTATAACACCAGGAATCCACCATCGTTCCCACATCTCGTCTATTTGATCCTGAAAGTATTTTATATCTTCTGACTCAAAATGGGCGAATCGTCCTTGCCGCTTCAAAAAGTCTTCCACTGGCAATCTCTTTTGCCCTTTAGCTATCATCTTTGAAGGACCATTCAATATCACTTCACCATCGGTCACTTCGTATTGCACCCAAATCCCTGTCTGAACCATCAGCATGCCCAGCTCATGGGAATACATTGGATCATAATCCCATCCTTTAGGACACGGGTCTATGGTATGCATGAAAGTTGGGCCGCCTATACTCAAAGCTTTCCGCACCTTATTCATCATGTCCGTAGCATAAGATGCGCACCCAGTGGCGATGTAACGAGCCTGAGGGTGTCCAACTGCCAACATTCCAGCCATGTTCTTTTTCCATCGCTTATTCATTATCCGATGCAAGCTACCAGGAGGGCTAAAAGTAGAGTTGGCACCCCATGGGGATGATCCGGAGACCTGAATGTCAGTGTTCGCGTACGACTCGTTGTCGTACATCAAAATCAATAAATTATACTCATTGTGGGTCAACGCACCGGAGATCGCCGAAAGCCCCATATCAGCTCCTCCACCATCGCCACAAAACGCTATGACATTGATCGGTTCATCAGTCATTTTGCCCTTGGACATCATAGCCTTCAGACCGGCAGCAGTACCTAGTGCAGCTGATCCCGATGATCCTAATTGAGTGTGCATCCATGGCACAACCCATGGTGTGGAGTAATAAGTGGTATTAGCCACATACATGCAGCCAGTGCTGCCCAGCACGATAGTACGAGGACCTGCCGCCTTGATCATCAGCTTCATTACCAAGGCAGACTCGCAGCCTTGACATGTGCGATGACCCGAAGTGAAGAACTCTTCTAGAGGAGACTGTTTCACGCCTCTAAGTGGCGCTAGCTCTTGGGTAGACGTCATAATTTTAATCTCTTACTCCAATCCAGTGGATTTGGTTATCTATCTTGCCAGCTTCAGCAGCCTTCTGGGTGATTTCGAACATCTCTCGGGTAGCAGGAACGGTAACTTCACGACCCCCCAAGCCTGCTATGAATCCTATGATAGGGACCCTGTTCTCGGCAGAGTACATCGCAGCTTTAACCTCAGTAAACAGAACACCTCCGTTGAAAGGGGAACCTAACGAATAATCTCGATCTATAACTCCAACTGCCTTAAACCTGGATAGGCTTTCTATCAGTTCCGGTGCAGGGAATGGTCTAAACCATTTCACCCTAATGAAGCCTACCTTTTGTCCCTTTTCGCGAAGTCGTCTAACAGTTACCTTGAGAGGCAATGTCAGGGTACCCATCCCTAGCAATACAACGTCTGCATCGTCTGTCATATATTCCTCAAGGAACGGGTCACCACCACGACCAAAAATTCTCTTAAAATCTTCGTGAGTCTCGGTGATAACATCACGAGCACGACGCATGGCTGCATCAGTTTGGCGCCGTATTTCCATAAGCCAATCTTCATTTACCTGTGGGGCTATGGTGATTGGATTGTCTGGATGAAGTTGGAATTTACCTCGATCGTAAGGAGGCAAGAACTTATCTACTAAACTTTTATCTGGAACTTTCACGATCTGCTGGGAATGAGTCAGGAACGCTCCATCAGTGCTGATTGCAACCGGAAGGTAAACCCGAGGGTCCTCTGCCACCCTCCAGGCCATCAACGCCGTATCGATACAATCTTGCGCTGTGGCGGCCCAATTAAGCATCCAGCCAAGATCCCGAACTGCCAACGCATCGTTGTGCTCCGTGCCAAAGGCGCCGGGATCATCTAAGGCTCTATTACCAACCATAGCCACCATCGGTAACCTAAGCCCACAAGTGACTGCTAACGCCTCAAACGCATAGAACCAGCCGACACCACTGGATCCTGTGAATACACGCGCGCCTACAGCAGATGCATGTTTGACAATCTCAAACTGTGAATGTTCACTTTCAGCCACTATGTATTCGCACTTCAGTTCTCCGTCTGCAATCATACGCGAAATAAACTGCATCACGGTGTCATATGGACGAATGGGGTATGCCGTAATCACGTCCACGTCCGCCAAGGCGCACGCCCGTGCAATAGCCTCACTCCCGCTAATTAACTCTTCTGTTTCCAGTGGATTAGCTTGAGTTTCAGTCGTCATTACCAACCTCCAACAATTTGGAAACCTCTTCTGCATACTGCCCAACATGATGGAAGCCGTGGGACCTGTCTTCCCCTTTGCCAACAGTAATCTTTTCGCCAAGCCACTCCATATAATTGTCTCTATCCCTTTGCCAGTGTTCATACTGACTGGCATTATCAGTGAAGGATTCTTCATTAACCATAGTTATACAATCGGGAACTGGACAAACATCTTCACAAACCCCACAACCACAACACGAGTCCATGTCACTGTCATAGAGTCCATCAGGTGTTACATCAAAGCAGGAGTCTGGACATTGCAACCAGCACAAAGTGCATTTTGTACAGGTTTCGAAGTTTATAACAGGGCGCATCGTTCGAGTCGAATATTTTTTGAAAACGGAGCTCCGTACTGGCTCGAATCCCCCTTCACCTCCCCGGAATCCGCCTCCCTGATCGATCGCACGAATCACTAGGGCTTCTTCCATCTGCGTCCAACCTGGCATATCAAATTTGAAGGGTTCCTCAGGATTCCCTTCTCCGGGTTCTACCGGTGTACTACGAACCCTTTCATGCGCACGGTTAGCAGAAGTGACTTTTTCTTCTTTCTTCCACTGCTGTTGAATAGCCTGAGTATAAGACTCCAGACTTACCATATCTGGACAAACTTTGGCCAACGCGCCCAAAATCCGTACATCGGTATGGTCATCTTTATAAACCCACAGACCTGAAAAACTTTTGGAACCTTTAACTATAGCCAAGTTATATGGCTGGTCTTTAACATGTATATCTTCTTTGATCTGATCAGGATCCTGGAACGATGTGACTAGGACAGTACCA
This sequence comes from SAR202 cluster bacterium AD-804-J14_MRT_500m, assembly GCA_009391275.1. Next base: position 38,696 of record VEXF01000005.1, read on the forward strand.
TGAGGTCTAGTCAACGCATTGATCGGTTGGAGACCGTACCAAGCCCAGGACTCCACACCTTTGCATAACGTGTCATCCACAACTATAGTCACATCGACTTCGGTAGGCTCATAACTGGCCAACGTTTCTTCTAGTTCCACAGCATCATCTGCTACAACAGCAAAATATTTGGCAGGAATTCCGTTGCGTTCAGGAGAGTCTCCGTAACGCCCAAACGCGGTTCCAATTTTGCCTTCTAGCCGAGATGCAAGAACGATCGACCTAGTTATGTTCCTTGCGAGATTTTTTTGAAAAATTCCTCGATAGATAACTTCAACGGCATGTGTGCTCAATCACGCACCTCCCTAAGAAATTTTGCTGGCTCCACCACGCCTTGATGAATCCTAGCGCTAGTCCCTGGTGGATAAATTGGTTCCACCACTGATATGTGATGTTCCATTGCCTCGCGCGCGCCCTCTGAATCGCCAATCCGTAACATGTCTAAAATGTACCGATGGGACGACAGCGACCTTTTGGACCGTCCCGGTGCCTGAAAAGGGTCCTCCCTAGATTGCCCAAGGATATCAGCAACTGCTGTTACCACCTTTACCAGCGCTGAATTTTGAGTCACCTCGGCGATCGCAAAATGAAAAGCAGTATCTCCTCGAGTTCCTGTCTCACCCTGTTCGATCTCTAAGCGTTGAGCTTCGAGCAAGTCTTCCATCTGCTGGATATCATCCGGTGTACAGCGGCGTGCGGCCAATGCAGCGATCTGCGGTTCCAAAATATGTCTCATTTCAAATACATCAACCAAGGCATCTGATCCATTGGTCAAATAAGCAACTAGAGCATCGTTCAGTGGAGTTACCCCAGAATCACGCATAAAAGTCCCAGCACCAGGTCGGATTGTAACAATTCCCTGAATCTCCAAGGTCCGGGTCGCCTCGCGTAAGGAGTTACGACTCACCTGCAATTGCTCAGCTAAATCCCTTTCTGGCGGCAACCTATCTCCCGGACCCAAATCTCGATCTCTGATAAGATCTTGGATACGGTTCACGGCTTCCTGGTACAATCGTCTTGGTTCGACAGCTTTCAGCGGTTACTCCATTACTCATGATTGGACTAATGAGCAGACCAATTACGAATTGTAAGCTGTGCCCAGAAGTGTGTCAAACAATAGCCAGTTCTTTCCTAACCAGGATGTCAACATTGGTTAGAACCTTGTTCGCCCTCTTTCAATGCCCCGGCTCGTGAATCTAACTCTTGCGGATCATACAATTCTAGCTCATCAACGAGAGTTCGGTAATAAATTGGAACCCGGGTACGATGCGCAGCCCAGATAATAGCTGTGGTTGCGAGGGGATATAAAAACAATACGAAAATCAACGTGAGACTCGCCAGCAAGCTTATGCTGACAGATCGGGGTGCAAAATACACGGCTACGCCCAATAAGATTAGGAAAAGTCCACCAGTGGATGCCACTCCGGTCCCGTGCAAGCGAGTATATACATCTGGAAACCTTAGAAGTCCCAAACTACCCAAGAACACCAACGCTGCTCCCATAAGAAAAATCAAGCTGCCGATATATGAAGCTATTTCCACTTAAAATGGATCTCCTTTTACAAGATACTTTGCGACCGCTACCGACGAAATAACTCCCATGATCGCGAGTATTAACACAACTATAAATAGCTCCGATGATGAGCGGAGAGATATACCGGCTATAACACCCAAAACCACCAAAGTAGTTGTCTCCACCGCGAGAAGGCGGTCTACAATCGACGGCCCTTTAACTAACCTGAAAAAAGCCACCACAAAGGACGCTAGCAAAAATCCCATTGCTATATTGAGGGTGATTTCCACCATTTTAAACCTCGGCCAAAGTGAACTTCCAAGTGCATCCGCAGTTGTTCTCGAGCGACTTCCAGATCCTCTACATCTAACACATGAATATAAAGATATTGACGATCTGGAGAAAATGACATGGTTATTGTACCCGGAGTAAGGGTAATAGAGTTTGCAAGAATGGTTTGCTCCAAATCTCCCATCTCACCAGAGTGCAACCTAAGGATAGCTGGATTAAGCGGTTTTCGAAAACTGACGATTAAGATTGCAACCTCTACATTCGCAACAGCAACTACCCAAGCATATCTGACCAATGCAATAATCAAATCCGGAGAATTCCTAAAAGGAAATGGGGGATTTGAGAACGTCGACTTCAGAATTCCTCCCCTGAGGAATCGAAAGAGTAGTAGCCCCATGAAGACACCAGTAAATGCGGATACCCATTGTAAAGTGCTGCCTAGAAATACCCAGAGTCCGGCCAATATCCCAATAAACAATACAGTCCGTGCAGGCATAGCCTTATTTCACCAGCACTAGATTGACAGCGTTTATGTAGTCTTCTGTGTAAATGAGTTGTCTTGCTGCATCCATAGTTATATCCAAGAGTTCCCCGGCACCAAATACTAGAATAATAGTGCACATCCCAATTAATGCTGTTGGCACGATAAGCATAATTTGGCTACCACGGACTGGAGGGTAGTTCCTCTTCGGATTGCCCCAAAATGCCCATTGCCAAATTTTGGTCATCACCAAAAGCGTCACAAAGCTGCTAAACAAAGCAAATGCTACGACAGTGTAACTTTCCCAACTAGCCCCTGCTATTCCAGATTGAACTAATGCCAACTTACCCCAAAACCCAGAAAATGGAGGTACTCCAGCTAACGAGAGGGCCGGAATTAAAAAAACGGCCCCCAAAATTGGATATACCCGAGCTAATCCACCTAATTTGGACAAGTCCCCTGTTCCGCAAAGTTTCTCGATTGTACCGGCACATAGAAAGAGTGACGTTTTTACCGGTATATATTGGACCATAAAAAAGATAGCCCCGCCAAGCGACGCAACGCTGAACAACCCTAGTCCCATTACCATATAACCGACCTGGCTTATTATGTCCCAAGAAAACAAGTTGCGCAGTTCTCTCTGCGCCAAAGCCCCAAAAGCACCTAGACCCATACTCAAACACGCGATGGATATGAAAACTGGTTGAAATAGATTTGCATCGTGCCCCAACACCAAGGTAAACACTCGTACCATCGCATACACGCCCAGGTTGGTAAGCACACCTCCAAAGAAAGAAGCTACGCCAGACGGGATATAGGTATAAGCACCCGGCAACCAAAAATGAAACGGTGCCACGGCAGCTTTAATTCCAAAAGCTACTAACAACAACATTCCTACTGCTGTTATAACCCCTTGTTCTTCCGAAGCAGCCACTCGTTGAGAGATATGGGCCATATTCAAAGTACCTACTTCACCATAGAGCAAGCCTACCCCGATCAAAAATAACGTCGAAGCAAATACGTTTATCACTACGTATTTAAAAGCCGCTTCCATTTGAAGTTGGCCTCCACCTATAGCCATCAAGGCATACGAACCGATGAGCGTGACTTCAAAGAACACGAACAAATTGAAGATATCACCGGTCATAAATGCCCCATTTACCCCAGCAAGAACCAGCAACATAATTGGGAGAATATATTTTTCCTGCCAACGATCATGCGCAAAGACGGTAAACACCACCACCGCTAATGCGGCCAGAGACGCTGCACAAACCATCAAAGCACTAAACAAATCCGCCACTAATACAATCCCGAACGGCGCCGGCCAATCCCCCAACGATGTGGCCGTTATTCCGCTTGATCGCACCCAATACAAGTTGTGAAACCCGACGGTCATTAGCAGCAATAACGTCAACCCAGCCAATGCTCTAGAAAACCGCAACCGCCCCCAGGCAGCCACCAAGACAACTCCACCAGATAGCGGTATCAAAACCGGCGCAACTATCAGGAAATTAGTCACCCGCGTAATTTCTTAAGATCATCAAGATCGTCACTTCCAATAGCACGATGAGTCTGAATCGCGAGGGCCAATAGAAAAGCTGTTACCCCAAAGCCTATGACAATGGCGGTGAGTATTAGAGCTTGGACCAGAGGATCTGCAAACTGCCTATCTCGTATCGAACTATCTATTATTGGTACCGAGTTTTTCTGTAAACTTCCTACCGTAAACACCAACAGATTAGCGCCATGAGACAGAAGCAAAAGACCTAGGACTACCTTTATAACACTACGTTGAAGCAGCAAATAAAGGCCTGCACCTGCCATCACTCCTATCGCTATTGAAAGAGGTATTTCCAAGCTAATCCTCTTGTAGAGCTAATATAGCGGTCACAAGTCCGCCTACTACTACCAAAAATATTCCAACATCAAAAACTTGCGCCAGCCCAAACTCCATTGGTGTAACTTTCCCAATGACATCTAAAAAGGGAATGTGGAGTTTCGCATGGAAACTAGTGAGGAAAGGGTAACCTCTAACTAATGCAATAACGCCGACCGCAATGGACAGCAGTAGACCAAAGCAAAAAATTTCTCTATAGGGTAGTAGCACAAACTTTGGAGCTAACGACTTACCGTGGGCCAAGTATTGAAAGCCTATAGCTCCGGACATCATCACCCCAGCAATGAACCCTCCACCTGCTCGATTATGACCGTTTAGCAATAGGTATATAACAAGCACTACCATGAACGGAAACACAAGTGAGGAAACGGTTCGGAGTATAGGGCCTCGTTCCAACCTATCCACGCTCCTTCGCTGCCTGAGCTATAGCGAAAACTCCGATGGCAGCTAAGGCTATGACGGTAATCTCACCCAAAGTATCGAATCCTCTAAAATCTATCAGAATCGTGTTAACCACGTTTTTCGAATGGGCTATTTTCTCTGTGTTCTCTATAAAAAACGGGGCAATTGACGAATGTTGAGGAGTCGTTAGCACCCATAACACTAGCAATGTGACCATTGCCCCGAAAGTTATAGATGGGAGAATCTGAAGGGTCCTGACAGATAGGCGATAGTCAACATTAAACATTCCCAACATCTTCCGCAGACCTAACATGAACAATACCACCGTCAGAATTTCTACCACGATTAGCGTCAACGCGAGGTCAGGGGCACTGTAAAGTGCGAATGTAGCTACAACAAGCATCCCAACTAAACCTAAATTGAAAACCCCTTCGAGCCGTGTTCTTCGGTAAGCCAGAGCAATCGCACTAAACATCAGCAACACGGCCAACCCATAATCCATGACCTCAAGATCCACATCATCAACGAGATTTTTAAACAATAGGGTTTGGCTTCTCATTAACGCAAAAGAAACCAGTACTATCGTAACGATAACTATGGTTACGATATATCCTCTTAAATCCCCATGTTGAACCCTACGATACAATCGGATCAGCGGTTCGTTTACCAAATCTACAAACCTGCTATAAGTAGTAACCACGGGCTTTCTAAGTAGTATTGGAGACAAACCATCATTCAAGTGGCTCATGTTCAAAAAGAGCACTATGCCTCCCGAAATGACACCCAGACTGATCCACAAAGGCAGGCCAAGTCCATGCCATAAAGCCACATACAGATGCACATCCTGCTGTGTTACGGCACGAATGGCAGGGATGGTAATAGTATCCGTTAACATTTGCGGATATATTCCGAACACCACCGAGACCACAGCTAAGAACGCTGGTGGTACAATAAGTCCTAGCGGAATGCGATGATAATTGATCTCAGAGTCTCTGGCTTTCCCATAAAAAACTCCTATAAGAAATTTCAGAGAATACGCTACAGTTAGCACACTCCCAATCGCCAACAATAACGGTAATAGCCAACCATTCGCTCCCGGCGCATATAGGGTAGCTTCCAAAAGTGCTTCTTTACTCACAAAACCGATTAACGGCGGTATGCCTGCAGAAGAAAGAGCTAACAAAGTAGCAATCACTCCCAGAACTGGCATTACTGAAATCAGCCCTCCAAGGCGACGCAGATCTCGTGTTCCTACGCCGTGCTCTATAGCACCTACTACTAGAAACATCCCGCCCTTGAAGACCGCATGGCTCAGCATATGCAATGAGGCAGCCAATGCAGCAACCTCCGTTCCCAATGCATACAATGCCATCATCATCCCGAGTTGACTAACCGTGGAATATGCCAACAATGCTTTTAAGTCCTGTTGTCTTAAGGCCAGCAAACCTGCTATTAATAATGTCCCCATGCCTAAAGTCACAATAGGCACTTCCCAGCTATTAAGCCCAACGAATAATGGAGTTAAGCGAGCTACCAAGAAAACACCGGCCGTCACCATAGTAGCTGAGTGGAGGTAAGCACTCACAGGGGTAGGGGCCACCATCGCCGAAGGCAACCAGATATGAAACGGCATTAGTGCTGACTTCGCAACAACCCCAATGATTATCAATGCAGCAGCCGGAACTGCTAGGGAACTTCCATGTAGCTCCGAAGCTCTGGCCCATATCTCTGCGATCTCCAAAGTGTTGAAAATCTGATAGAGAATAATAAATCCTGCAAGCATAGCCAGGCTTCCTAACGTCGTAACAATCATCGCTTGCAAAGCGTTAAATCGTGATTCTTCTTCCTGATCGGTTAATCCAATGAGAAAGAATGAGCTTATAGTCGTCATCTCCCAAAATAGATAAATCACCACAAGATTCGATGCCGTAACGAGCCCCAACATCGCACCACTGAAAACCAACATCCAAGCATAAAACTTTAGACTGTTAGGGTGTTTCTGCATGTACTCCTGAGAATAGAAAAATATTAATGCCCCCATCGCAGTTATCAGCAACACAAACAAAAGGGAAAATCCGTCTAAAAGAAATGAGAATTGGACCCCTAACTCATCTACCCATTGATAGGAAAAAACCACGGGATGGCCACCGGATATTCGGGGAACTTGTGACAAAGCCAGGCCAAAAAGCGCAATCATTAACGCACCACAACCCCATCCCATATATCTCTGATATCGAGATGTAAGCAGCGAAGCCAAAATCCCGGCTCCTGCCGGTAAAGCAAAGAAGAGAAGTATCATCTTTATTCGAGGAGTCTCTGTGGCCTTGTGTTCGGCAGTAAGCCCAGCAGGTTATGGATACAGCCTGCTGAAATATTCTACCTGCGTAATATAAAAACTGAAGTAAACTACCGAGATTCAGTTTACCAGCGACACCCAGGAAGTTGCACCTTCATAGTCGTGACATTAAACCGGTTTTGATCGCTCCTTGACACCCTAAAATGCCACCGGTACCATCCCTGTGTTCTGAGGTCTTGGAATTCATACAGATGAATTGAGCAACTAGGAGAACGGCTTTCAACAATGAGAAGCATAAACATAGACCGCAGTAAACGACTGAAAAGCGAACCGGATACGGGTCATAATCGATGGCATCCAGATATCTCGCCGATCTTGGAAGCAAGTGAAGGCGAAGAAATCGTTCTTGAGACCCGCGATGCCTTGGACGGGCAGCTTGGGCCTGGTATAACTGAATCTGACTTCAGCAAAGTCGAGTCCGGAGCTATACATCCTCTAACCGGTCCCGTATACATACAGGGAGCAGAACCGGGCGATCTTCTCGAAGTAGAATTTTTGGACATAATACCCCAACCTTTCGGGTTCAGTGCCATCATTCCTGGATTTGGATTCCTACGCGACGTTTTTACGTCGCCTTTTATGGTGCACTGGAAGATTTCGGATGGTTGGGCTACATCTGATCAAATACCTGGGATACGGATTCCCGGAGCTTCGTTCATGGGAGTATCTGGCGTTGCACCTTCAGAAATCCAACTCCAACAATGGACCGCGCGGGAGGCCGATCTTGAATCTCGCGGTGGACTAGCTCTCCCACCAGACGTTGGTGGCTCTGTACCAGAGTCGGGGATTGTAGCGAAATATGGACTACGGACACTACCACCACGGGAAAACGGTGGAAATTTTGACGTAAAACAGCTTTCCAAAGGATCAAAGCTCTTCTTGCCAGTAGGGGTAGAGGGCGCTCTTTTCTCGACTGGTGATGCGCATTTTGCCCAAGGAGATGGAGAGGTATGCGTCACTGCTGTTGAAATCGGAGCAACAGTGAACGTCAAGTTTAGAATTCTTAAGAACGAAGCTTACCGCAAAAACATAAGATGGCCACGATTTCAGAGAGATTCCTACTTCATAGACCCACAATGGGCAGTTCCTCGTAATTTTATAGCTACCATGGGTATGCCCGTGACAGACGATGGGGTAAATCACGGGGAAGATCTCACTCTAGCCTGCCGCAACGCGCTACTTAATATGATTGATCTACTTCAGGAACGTGGATTCAGCAGGAATCAAGCTTATGTGATTTGCAGCGTCGGAGTAGATTTAAAAATCAGCAACGTCGTGGACGTACCAAACTTCGTTGTATCCGCCTTCCTACCCGAAGAAATATTGCACGGCTAACTGCGACCGCTAGCTTGAAACAGAATCTGGATTACACGACTTGAAAACACAGAGACAAGGCCTCGCCCAATGACAAAGACGAACCTATTACCACTCTAAACTGTTCCGAGAGAGAAGCATGGACAAATTAGAACTCTGCTATGCCACAATCGAGCAACTCGCTAAATTAATTTCATCAAAACAAGTTTCGCCGACTGAAGTAACTCAGGCTCACCTCGACCGCATAGCAGCGATAGACGGACATCTTAATTCCTTCATCACCGTGTTAGCAGACCAGGCCATCGAACAATCCAAAGCTGCTGAACGCGAGATACAATCCGGACATTACCGTGGACCATTCCACGGCACCTCTCTAGCTTTGAAAGACCTGTATTACTCAAAAGGAACACGCACAACCTCAGGTGCCAAAGTATACAACGAATTTATTCCAGACTATGACAGTGATGTCGGGTCGCGGTTTAATCAAGCTGGAGCCATTTTGTTGGGAAAACTCAACCTTTTCCCTATAGCAATGGGAGGATCAGGTGTAAATCCGGACTATGGAGACGCGCATAATCCCTGGGATTTATCACTAGAAACCGGAGGATCCAGCAGCGGCTCTGGTGCGGCGGTCGCGGCAGGACTTTGTTCAATTGCTACTGGTTCAGATACAGGTGGTTCAATACGGATTCCTGCTTCTTTCTGTGGCTTGGTAGGTTTCAAACCAACCTATGGGTTAGTCAGCAGGCATGGTGTTAGTCCACTTTCATGGAGTATGGATCACTGTGGCCCCATGACCCGTTCTGTCATCGATTGCGCGATGGCTATGAACGTTCTGACAGGTCACGATCAATCGTATATCAGGTCTTCAAACAGGCCAGCAATTGATTACGTGGACACCATTAAAAATGGAATCCGTGGGCTACGAATAGGGGTTCCAAAAGAGTTTTTCGAGGTACCGCTTTCTAATGACGTGAGTGCCAACGTCTTAAAAGCTTTAGATTTGTTGGGAGAGCTAGGGGCAGAAGTGCGAGAAGTTTCATGGCCCGACTTCCATTCAGCAGTAACAGCAGGGAGCATAATATCTCTAGTCGAAGGGGCTGCCATACACGCAGACACAGTGGACACTCGAGGACAGGAATTTACTTCGAACGTCCGACCACGAGTCGAAGCTGGGAAGCTTGTATCAGCTGCAGATTACATCAAGGCACAGCAATTCCGTCGGCTATACGTCGAAAAAAGTTTTCAGTTGATGGAGAATCTGGATTTACTAGTGGGTCCAACCACACCGGTCCCTGCCTTTAAACTGGGTGCAGAAGACATCCCTCTCGAAGGAACCACAGGATATCTATGGACATCCCTGCCTACATTCACTAGGCCATTCAACTTCAACGGATTTCCGGCAATATCAGTTGTTTGCGGATTCTCCGGTGAAGGATTGCCCATTGGCATGCAAATTTCCGGTCGTCCTTTCGAAGATGCCACAGTCCTTCGTGCAGCTTATTCTTATGAGCATTCTACGGATTGGTCAACCCGACGGCCACCAATATAAAACACCGTTTTAGTTAAGTTCATAAACTAAAATCTAAGGCTTCTTTGAAATCTACGATGACTGCGAAATGGACCGACAATGGCGACATTGAGTTGATCCGGTTTGATGAAATCGCAGGCTACACGATTCACATCTTGCAAGGTGACTAAATCCAGACTGCTAAGGACATGCTCGACCGTGTTCACCTGACCGACCAGCATCTCTTGTCCACCCTGCCACATCGCTACAGTACGACTATCCTCCATACGGAGCATTAAACTGCCTTTCGCATATTCTCGCGCCATTTCTAATTCATCTTCCGAGAACCCCTCGGCAAGCGTCTTCAATTGGCCCATTATGGCATCTAATGCCAAAGCGCTCCGTGATGGTTCGGTACCGCAATAAACTATTAGCGACCCGCAATCTCGAAACTGGCCTAAGTAACTATGTACGTCGTACGCTAACGCTTGATTCTCTCGGATCTCCTGGAAAAGTCTACTGGACATTCCTTCACCGAGCATAACATTCACAAGATTAGCCGCATACGTATCAGGATGATTAAGTTGCAGACCTGGTAAGCCAACACATAAATGTACTTGCTCGCTTTTCTTATACTCAACCCGTATCGCCGGCTCGTTTTGATTCAGTATCACGGGATTCCAAGTCCCTGCCTCTTTCGACTCCCAACCAACGGTGCTGATATCCAGTAGATCAATCACCTCATCATGGTCGACATCGCCAGCGACAGAAATCACAACATTAGAAGGCGTGTATTGTTTTTCCATTAGATCCAGCAAGTCTTCACGTTTTATGCGTCCAACTGACTCTTTCGAACCGCCTATATCACGACCCATCGGTTGATCAGGCCACAACATCTCATCAATTAGTAAATCAACTCGGTTAGACGGATAATCGGCAGACATTCTTAGTTCTTCAAAAATTATGTGCCGCTCTTTTTCCATCTCTTCAGGGTCTAGTAGTGGATTTTTAACCATGTCTATAAGTACGGATAAAGCCGTTTTAAAATGGCTGCGCGCAACCTTACACCAGTACACCGTCAGTTCTCGATCAGTGCTGGCATTCATGACACCTCCAACGCCTTCTATGGCTGCACTAATTTGTTTAGCAGTCGGCATGGATTCTGTACCTTTGAAAAGGAGATGCTCTAGAAAATGCGTGGCCCCCGCAATTTCATCGGTTTCGTATCGAGAGCCAGACCCAACCAGGACAGCCACAGTGACAGAAAAAGTTTGCGGCATTTTAGAAGTTACAATTCGAAGACCATTGCCTAAAACAGCACTCTGATGCATTTAACCCCCTCGGTGTAATCTAGCCATTAACCAGTCAGCCAACCTACAGTGCCATGCAGGTCATCAGGGTGCGTTTTACCGGAGAACACAGTGTACTCTTTTTTTGCATTACCTATGGTAGTGTCGTCCCCGTGACCTGGATAAACGTTCGTATCTTCTGGGAGAGTCAACAATTTGGACGTAACACTGGATATTATTTGTTTGAAAGCGTCGGCAGAACGGGTTGCTCCCGGACCACCAGGGAACAAAGTATCTCCAGAAAAAAGGTGTCTGCCTGCAAGGATGCAGGTGGAACCAGGGGTATGGCCAGGCGTATGTATCAACAGTAGTTTGATGGTGCCGATCGTGATCTCATCGCCGTCTTTCAGAAAAAAATCTGGCACAGCAGGTGAAAGATTACCAGAATCATTCTCGTGTATCGCCATGTCTTTTTGCAGAGCGTTTTTTACTTTCCGGAAGTCGGCTATGTGGTCTCCATGCCCATGAGTAATTAAGACGGCTTTTATATTCAAATCACCTATTTCACTCAAGAGTTTCTCGGATTCTCCAGGGGTATCAATGATTATGGAATCTCCAGTAGCCGGACAGGTAACGATGTATCCATTATTATCCATCGGACTCATATGAGAAACTTTGCGAATCTTGACTTCACCATCGTATATCAGTGGCATATATCCTCCTAAACGCCCAGAACGGATCACATGGATCACAATGGTAGCAAATTTGAAGAATCGCGCCAACAATATCGATGAAAGTCCGATCTTCAGTGACGTTTGTTGACATCAAATTAGGCCGATCCTAAGATATGGCCAGTTTGCAAAAGGAGAGTTTATGTTCCCTCACCACGTTTTTCCCGACTCCGCAAAAGTAAACAACAACGGCCACCTTATGATAGGCGGATGCGATACGGTTGACTTAGCAAATAAGTATGGAACTCCATTATACGTCTTCGATGACGACACTCTTCGAGGTCGGTGCAGAACGTTTTCCACCGAGTTTCGCAACCGATATGCCAACTCTTCAGTGGTCTACGCATCTAAAGCATACATAAACCCAGCGTTGGCCAAGATTATAGAAGAGGAAGGACTGGGATTGGATGTGGTATCAGGGGGTGAAATGGCTGTGGCGCAATCTGTCGAGTTCCCTGGGAACCACGTGTATTTTCACGGGAACAACAAATCTCCTGCTGAACTTCTACAGGCTATTAACTGGGGTATAGGACGTATAGTCATAGACAGCTTTTCGGAATTGTCGATTCTGAATGACCTAGCTGGACAATCAGGTATAACACAATCCGTTATGCTCAGGGTTTCTCCCAGCGTCGACCCCCATACTCACCATAAAACCACCACCGGAATTCTAGATAGCAAATTTGGCTTCGCCATTGACACAGGTGATGCAGCAAAAGCGGTTCGCTTGGCCGTCACCGCAACTAACCTAGACCTCACCGGCCTACATTTCCATCTGGGATCTCCAATATTCGAACTAGAACCTTACAGCACAGCCATGGAAATTGTGCTCAGATTTGCTGACACTATGAAATCCGAAGGATTGCACCTCCGTGACCTAAGCCCAGGCGGTGGTTTTGCGATCTCTTATATCCGCAGCCAAGAGCCCCCTTCTATTGCCAGGTACGCTCAAACAATCGTCGAATCCCTTAAAGAAGGTTGTGAGAAATTTAGAATCGATCTTCCTCATTTAATAATCGAACCAGGTCGAGCCATCAGTGGACCCGCCGGTATAGCTTTATATAGTGTCGGCACGGTGAAAGATATCCCTGGTGTACGACGATACATTTCAGTAGATGGTGGAATGGGAGACAATATTAGACCTGCTCTCTATGAGGCAGTCTACGAAGCTATGCTAGCCAATAGAATGAATGCCGAAGCCACAGAACTTGTAACGATAGCAGGTAAGTATTGCGAGTCCGGTGACATCCTAGTGCGCGATGCCCTGCTTCCCCCAATAACTGACAACAATAATGATCTCGTTGTGATCCCCGCTTCTGGCGCATATTGTCCATCTATGGCTAGCAACTATAACCTTAACCCTAAACCACCCGTGGTGCTTGTCAAAAGTGGAATTGACCGCCTAATTCGTCGTCGCGAATCATACAAAGATCAAATGCTTCTAGATTTGTAAATAACTTAGGACAATCCATATAGTCAGGTTTATTAGCAGTTTTATAATGTGGGAAATTGAGGGACAAAACAATGCCGTTAGACAGTTAATCGCTAGTTTAGAAAGCGATCGGCTCTCCCACGCGTATTTGTTGGTCGGGCCACCGAAAGTCGGTAAATTCACTACCGCTATTAAACTGGCTCAATCTGTAAATTGTTTGCGCGAAAAGTACCCTTGCGAATCTTGCAAACAATGTGAACGCATCGCGCTAGGCCAGCATCCAGATGTCCGAATTCTTGGTTTTCAACATAAATCTGACAGCAAAGAAGAAACTGGAATTGACGAAATCAGAGATATTGAACATCAAGCATTTTTACAACCATACGAAGGAAAGTGCCGTGTATTCATAGTAGATGATGCCGAAAGAATGACCGTTGAAGCTTCAAATGCTCTCTTGAAAACACTAGAAGATCCGCCGCCACAGTGCCTCTTCATCTTAATTTCATCGGCCGAGGAATCATTGCTGCCTACTATTAAGTCTAGATGCAGCAAAATTCAGTTCGCAGCCGTATCGGAACATATAATCCAAAGTTTCTTAATAGATCGCCACCGTGTAGACGAGAATCATGCGGCTAAGTTAGCACGGTTATCTCGAGGACGGATTGGGTGGGCGATAGATACCCTTACAAATTCTGTGATATTAGAACAGCGGGATACCGAGGTTACACGGTTACTTAGCCTGATGGACGGTACCCTTGAACAGAGGTTTTATGCTGCAGCTGATGTTGCAAATCTGTTTTATAACGACCGCACACAAGCCAAGGCCATTCTGGACATCTGGATGGAATTATGGCGCGATCTTCTGCTTATGAAAGAATACTCGTCTGATTTCCTATACAACGAAGATCTTCGTGATTCCCTAAATCAGCAGATTGGGCGTTATTCTTCCTTGCAAATCACAAACTATATAAAGTGCATCAGCAACACTATTAAATCGCTTGACGCTAATGCCAATGCGCGTCTCGCTTTGGAAGTACTTATGTTCCAGATGCCCAACCAGAAGCCACAGGGATCATCGCCCACAGTGTAACCAAACGTCTTGGACGAGCCCGTGCAACATGTTTGACTAACTAGATGAGGTTTTATCTTTTCGCATCGGGTAGTGTGGGTAGGAACCAATGACGTTCCGGTTGGTTCCCTGTTTATTCCCCCCTAGTCGATACGTCATACCATTCCCCTTCGGAATCCAGAGAGTTCCTAGCAGCTAAGACTGTAGATAAGGTTGCCCCAGCATCAAAGAAACTAGACAAAATTACTTCTTGTCTCTTCTGTCGCACAGCGTTCACAAAGGCTTCCATCTCAATGAGATGATAATCACCCTTTGCCAGATCTTTTTCTAATGAATTACCCTCGAACCAACCTGACAGCCGATTGCGTGCGAAATCCACTCGCAATCTCCAATCTTCACCAAACATCTGCACCTCCCAGTTAAATTCTGACATACTGCAACTATCTATATGCGAGCCTAATGCACCACATTCGAATCGGAATGCCAATACCATTGACTCTTCCGAATCAGCACCAGGTAAGTGGGATTTTTGTTCTCTGCATCCAATTGCCGAGATGTTGCTGATGTCACCAACCAAATAACGTGCCATGTCTATCATATGTATCGATTGCTCTAACAGGGGACCGCCACTATGCTGACGCTGCAGGTACCAAAGCGGCATATCCTGTGCAACATAATAAGACGTTGTAGTAACGCTGCGAACATGGGCCACCTTGCGCCCAGCGATTAATTCCTGCGCTTCACGCGCCAGAGGAGAATACCGGAGGTGAAACCCTGCGGAATTTACCACTGATGCCTCATCGATAGCTTCACACATAGCCTGAACTGATCCCATATCTAAAGCTATAGGTTTCTCTCCAAACAACCCAACACCAACAGATGCCACTTGTTCAACTACTTCTCTACGATGACCTGGAGGCGTTGCTATGACTACAGCATCAGGAGGTTCTGCTGATAACGCATCACCGATATCACTGAATACTCTAGCGCCTGAATCTCCTGCCAATTCTTGGGCTCTTTCAACGTACGGATCTATGACAGCCGATACTTTTACGCCCGGCAGTTGCTGGCAACTTGCAAAATGCCTTTTCCCCATTAAGCCGCACCCTACGATGCCAACATTAAGAATTTCGCCTTCATTTATATTTTGACTGCTTGTAGATTCTAGGTTGCCCATTATTTTTTATTCCATCGCTCGTCTAATTACCGATTACGACATGATCCCGATATCCTGAAAGTTAGAAGTCGCAGGCAAAATTAAACTGCAGTAAAACTCCGTGCATCTTACCTGGTTAGACATTTTTGTACAGATATCAAGAGACCGATCGCTGCTCCCTATTAACCGCGACCGGAATTAGCCAGAAGTCCAGTTTCTAACAATATCTGAGAATCATGGTCACGTGCGAATGAGGATTCTTCTTCACAAAGTTTGATAATGTCGTTCTCTTTTTCGACTTTTGCTTCCACGAGTTTAAATATCTTAACTGTCTCTCTAGCCGCGTCATTCCAACAGTATTTTTTTGACTGCTTGAGCCCTTTTAAAGTCAGTTTTCGCCCCAAATTCCCGTCAGACACAACATCTACAATCGCCCTAGACAACTCATTGGTATCTAGTGGATCTACTAGATAACCGGCGTTCCCTGAAATCTCCGACTGCGCACCGTAACGAGACGTGATCACAGGACACCCTGTCGCCATTGCTTCTACTAATGGAAATCCAAAGCCTTCATAAAGAGAAGCATAAACTAGCGCTTTGGCGGATGCATAATACGACGCTAGCAAGTCATCATCTACGTTCTCCAAAAAAATCACTTCACCTGTCAAACCAAATTCAGTTATTGCAGAGAGAGTATCTTCTCGAAATTCCAAGGATCTACCAGGTCCACCTATCTTTACTAGCTTAAGTGAGGCTATGTCTGCATCTTTTTTAGCTTGTGAAAATGCCGCAAGAAGTCGGCGTAAATTTTTCCTGGGCCGCTCGGATCCGACATACAGAATGAATGGGAATTCCTGATGTATGGGCTCCCGCATATGAAATACCGAGTGATCCACACCGTTATGCACTACTGATACGCGATCTTTGGGCACATTTAGATGCCGAACTATATCTCGCTTTGTAGCGTGGGAAACAGCTATCACGTGGTGAGCTTTCTGGATAGCCGCTGCATCCATCCGCAGCTTCCGTTGCTCATCTACATTTTCCCGTGGAAAAGACATAGTAATTCTTTCCAAGTCGTGTACTGTCATTATGTAAGGTAGCCCCGCCGAAAAAGCATACCACCCGAAATGCTGATTTGGATAATGTACTGGCTGACAGAACTCCTTGAGAGCATCAACAACTTCCCACATCTGTCCTGGGGATGAGTTATATCTATCTACAGAAAAAACCGGCCCTCTGGATCTCTGTGCGATTTCCTGACTGTATCTGTCCATTCCGAAATTTTGAGTCGTGACTATACTAACTGTCATAAACCTAAGGATGCTCCTGCAAAAACAATTTATACGTCATGTTGGTACCCATTAAGAGGTTCAGCCTAAATAAATAAACCCAAACTATCTCAGAGACAACCAAGACGGCTCATCCCCGACACTCCGATATAGCATCTTTAAGGATGGATGCTATTCTTCTAGCAACATCAGGTTCTAGTTCGGGCCAAAATGGCAAAGAAAGCAGTCTATTGCCTGCATCTTCGGCGACAGGAAACTCCTCGTGTTCATGACCAAACCTCTCCATGTAAAACGGCTCCAAATGTACTGGGCGGTAATGAACCCCTACTCCGATACCATGGGCTTGCATGTATCCTGCAACTTTGTCCCGATCGACATCTCTTAGCAACATAGAAAACAGATGATATGCATGCCTGACATGCGGCCTTGGTTTTAGGATTTGAACATAGTCGGACAATGGCTCCAATAAACCCTCATACAACGATGCTAATTTCACACGCTTTTGGTATCTCGTTTCTAAGCGACGCAGTTGTTGAATGCCTATCGCGGCCGGAATATCCCACATGATGTATTTAAACCCTAACTCACTCATCCCAAAGTGAGCAAATTCTCCAGAAATGTACCGAGACCACGCCCCTTGGGACATACCGTGGTCTCGTAGAACCTGTAACCGTTCTATAATATCTGAATTATCGGTGACCAATATACCACCGTTACCCATCGCCAGGTTCTTCGTAGCGTAAAAAGAGAAGCAATCAGCATCGCCTAGACTGCCCACTTTAGCCCCTTTGTACTCAGCTTCCATCGCATGAGCACAGTCCCCAACCACTTTCAGGCCATGGTGTTTGGCTATATCAAGTATGCTGTCCATTTCACATGGATGGCCAAAGAGGTGAACTGGGATTATAGCCTTGGTACGGGGTGTAATAGCAGCTTCTATGGCGGCCGGATCAATATTCAACGTGTCAGGTTCAACGTCCGCGAAGACTGGTGTAGCTCCAGCGTAAATTATGGCATTGGCAGATGCCACAAATGTAATTGGAGTTGTAATAACTTCATCTCCTTGACCTACACCCAAAGCTGCGAGGCTCAGATGTAGTCCAGCTGTACAAGAGTTAGTACCTATACCGTAGCTGCGTCCCAAATATTGGCTAAATTCTTTCTCAAATTGTTGTGTCTTTGGCCCGGTTCCTATGACTCCTGAGCGGAGTGTGTCCAGCACTTCTTGTTCTTCCTCTGGACCTATGTATGGTTTGATCAAGGGAATAAGTTCCAAAATCTTCTCCACAACGTCTCACCTTGACGTGATAGAACTTGGTCAGTTCATGCGCAGGCTAAATTGAAACAGCTGACGCTCAGAACAAGCTCGCCGAGTGCCTGATGTTATATCAGCCCATAGAACCAGTCAAGAAATCGGTGCGCAACGAATTCCAAGTGTTTCAATGATCTGGGGTCACATATTCTAATCAGACACGCGGATCAATATATCTAAAAGGTTGTTTAAAATTACGCTCCACAATAAATCATTACTATACCTCCCATGGAACAAAAGGCTTCCACTCATCAAGAATAACCCTGCCATGCAACACATAATATGGGCTCGGATACGGAGCTTTAGGGTGTTTGAGAAGTTTCATACCAGCCTCTATTGGAGTATAGCCTGCCTTCTTATGGTTACAGGGTATGCACGCACTGACAATGTTTTCCCAAGTCTGCTTCCCGCCTTGACGCCTCGGTATCACATGGTCCAACGTCAGATCTTTTCGTTTTTCTCCACAATATTGACAGGTATGCCTATCACGCAAAAAGATTTCCTTTTTAGATAACTTCCTCTTTGCAAAGGGAAGTTTAACCATGTGAACCAATCGTATTACAGATGGCAATTCAAACGATCGATCTATAGTACGAACCATACCAGGCCCGTTAGTAAGCATCTCCGCTTTTCCCCTGAACATCAGGAGAAAAGCACGCCTGACGTTACAGACGTTGATCGGCTGGTAATTTAAGTTCAGTACCAGAACCGGGGCGGTAAGCATTTGCGAGCATTATATTACAATCGCCAGTCAAATCCACCGCTGACTAAATGCCCGGCAATTCGGATGTAAGATCGTCCGGGAGTAAATTAGGAGCCTGTAGAACTACATCAAATTCTTCTAATAGGAACAACCCCAAGGAAGATTCGGAAATTGTCGTTTCCAAGTCGAGTATTGGAAATGAGTTCACGACAGATAACATCACTGAAACTAGGCAAAATGCCAAAAACGCCCCCAACAGCAACCCGCCCATCCTGTTGGCCCAACCGAGCATTAATGCTCCCATCATTTTGTTCAATAAAGTTGCCAGGACTGCAGTTACGACTAACACTAGTAAAAAGATAACAACAAACCCAAGGAAATTCTCGGCGTTAGCATTATCGACAATTCCACTGAACACTTGAGCAGCGTCAGGAAAATAGTTCCTAGCTAGCACTATCCCAACTACTATACCTACCAGAGACAATGCTACGCGAACCAACCCAACTGCCCAACCACCAAAGGCAGCGATACCAGCGAACACGAGAATCAATATATCTAACCAGTTCATCAGATCCCCCTTAATAACTCTGAAGAGTTGGCCAACGACTCAAGCAATATCATTGCAGGTATCGTCCGAGAGAGTCCTCGTCAACCAAGTCCTCTTTGACCCCTTGACGATCCATATAGCGACAAATAGAAAGAGAAATCCAAAAGAGAATCCTCCAACTACGTCGCTGGGCCAATGGACACCTATATAAACCCGGCTGGCACTTACTACGAGTACGGCTGTCCCAACCAGCACCTGAAACAATCTCCGAACCCATAATATATGCAAATGGAGATCAGCAAGATACATAAGAAAACCTAGAAAGACAACAGCATGGATAGTATGCCCACTGGGGAACCCGGATGAATCAGCAGCAATAACAGACAAAGCAGAATCTGGCCTATCGCGGTCGATCAAAATTTTAACCCCCTGACCCGCTAGATCTGCGATTGGGATTATCATGCTGGCTCCCAACTCCCTCATCCATCCAATTCTTAAGAAAAAAATCCAAATAAAAGCCAAGGAAGCTGCAATTATCTCTGGACGCCCAATCCATGCTGACAAAATAGCCAAGTTTTGAATCGCCGGATTATTTAATGACTCAAAACCAGACAGGACCCAAATATCACCCGGTAATGGACCACGAACGACTGCCAAATAACCCAACACAACATTAATTGCTAGTAGAACCACAACTATAAGCCGATTCCGACTTTTAGAATTCAGAGATTGCTTGAGTACACTCTGGATCATTATCCCGATAGTCTGCCCTTCAAGCTATTCACTGCTATAATTAGGTTAGGTATAGGCTTAATTTCAGCCTGATTAGATCGATCATGGTCACAAAAATCTTTAAAAAGTTCAAAGATAAGGCAAGTATGATGCCCTTGAGAAATCGGCGAGTTTACCTTTCAATATTCTAATCCGGGAGAGAGGTCAAGTAACATTCGCAAATCCATTCGCCATCCAGACTACATTGTCTAGCCCAAATATAATAGCCATCGATGGACCAGCAGCGTCTGGGAAAAGCGTGGTCGGCATGCTTATAGCCTCCACCATGGGCTACCGTTTTCTTGACACTGGCAGTATGTACAGAGCTATTGCATGGTATGCATCAGAAAACCATATTGACCCGCACAACACGGCCCCGCTAGAAATACTTGCTCGTACAGTATCGATGGAAGTAACTGAAAATGATGGGTCGGTTTTTGTCGACGGGATCAGAGTTCCATTGAAGGAAAGACGCGGTCACATCGATAGCACCGTATCGTTAGTCGCTAAAATAGAGGGTGTCCGCAAAGCAATGGTAGAACAACAGCGCCTAATTGCTGGCAAAGGCAACATAGTACTAGCCGGGCGAGACATAGGTACGGTTGTCGTACCTCACGCTTCTATAAAGCTGTATCTTGATGCACCATCAAATGTACGCGCCTCTCGGCGCTATAAAGAACTCAAGGCTCTAGGGCAAAAAGTAAAACTGCAATCAATCCTCGAACAATTAGAGATGCGAGATAAAATCGATGTAGAGCGGACTCACTCCCCCCTGCGCCCAGCTCATGACGCCCATATTATTAACACAGAAGGGATCACAATAGCCCAGGTTTTGAATAAAGCTCTAGATCTGATCAAACTGGACCATTGAACATCCCATATAGATTTAGCGCTGTCTTAGGCCACATTTGCTTCACACTCTTTGGTGACTGGCAAGTATCAGGGAAACTATGTGTGCCGCCTCTCGGCCCCCTTATTGTGGTCTCGAACCATATTAGCAATGCTGATCCACCGGTCCTCATCTCCAGCATACCTAGACAGCTAGCTTTTCTTGCTAAGGACGATTTGTTCAACAATCCGATGCTTAACATGTTTTTCAAAAGTATCGGCGCACACCCACTGTCTCGTTCCGGGCCAGATGTAGGAGCAATGCGTTGGGCTTCGCGAATGATTAACAAGGACCACGCTGTTCTCTTATTCCCAGAAGGCACCAGAAGTATCACCGGAACTCTGCGACGCGGGTTGCCGGGATCAGCATATTTAGCTCTACAAACTCAGGCTCCTATTCTACCAGTTGCCATAACTGGAACTGAACGCATACCTGGGTTCTGGCGCGTAGCTTTTCCTATGGCAAACATCCGGGTTAAAATTGGGCGTCCTTTCACTCTACCTCAAATAGATGGTCGTCCATCCAAGGCTATACTTCAAAGTCTGTCAGATATGATTATGATGCGCATAGCTGATCTGCTACCACCTGACTATCGAGGCTATTACGCTTCGAGTTTAACGTTTCCGTCTAATGATGCTGACGCCACACCATGATAGGAGATCTTATATGACTGACAATACCCAGTTTGGCATCTACTTGAATAGCCAACAGGGCTTAGTGGTCCGAATTACATCTACATATTGGATCCCAGAATCGCCAGAATGGATTTATGTAACTGCGGAATCAAATGCCACACTAGTAGAAATTCGTCAGATCGCAAAGAGAAATAGTCTTGTCGACGATCCCGATGCTATCACCTGGGGCAGGATACCCATGAAGGATGAAGATAAAGATACTTAAACATCTATAATCTCTCAAATTTGGCAGCGTCTTACTATGGGCCAAGTTTGAGCGTAAAATAGTATCCGCGATTCTAGGAGCTATCTGATCGTAATCATATTTGGAGCGTAAATAAGCATACCTTATGTCTGTTGTTGACGACATCAAAACCCGGATAGAAATTGTGGACTTGGTCTCTAAATATGCCAATCTCAGGCAATCTGGGATGAACTATAACGCGCTCTGCCCCTTCCATGCAGAAAAGACTCCTTCTTTCTATGTTTTCCCTAACCGGCAATCTTGGCGCTGCTTCGGTGCCTGCGCTACCGGAGGTGACGTGTTTTCGTTCTTCATGCAAGTTGAAAACGTAGACTTTAAAGGCGCACTTCAACAATTAGCATCTCAAGCTAGAGTGGAATTAACATCTCAACGAGCGCGTGAAACAGATGCCGGAGCGTTCCAAGCAAATGACGCTGCAGCACGGTTCTTTTGTCAATATCTAGCATCTAATCAAGGAAAATCTGCTCGAGAATATTTATCAAATCGAGGAATTACCCCAGATACTATCGAACGATTCAAACTCGGGCTCAGCCCTTCCGACGGGCACTCTCTACGTCGGAACTTGCTCTCACTAGGATTCAGCGAGCAGCAACTGATCTCAGCCGGCATTCTTGCACAATCCAAAATGGGCAGCTACCAAGACCTCTTCAGACGTAGAATAATGTTCCCTATCTGGGACTCGCAAGGAAACTTATCAGGCTTTGGAGGTAGATCACTTGACGATTCAAATCCCAAATACATCAACTCTCGCCAAGGAACCACCTTCGACAAAGGGCGCACATTGTACGCCCTTCACATTGCTCGAGGATCAATCCCTCAGCAAGGTGCCGTAGTAGTTGAGGGTTACATGGATGCGATCATAGCTCACCAAGCTGGATTTACAAACGTAGTGGCTTCTATGGGCACTTCCCTCACAAAAATTCAAGCAAGCTTGCTCCAAACCCTCACCCAAGATGTAGTTCTTGCATTAGATCCCGATACGGCTGGTCAACAAGCAACCCTACGCAGCCTCGAGACATCATGGGAGGCAATCCATGGATCGATTATAGGCCAATCTAAACGTGGGGCTGTATACCAAAAACCTTCTGTCCCAAATTTGAAAGTAGCAACATTACCAGATGGTAAAGACCCGGACAATGTCATCCTAGAGGACCCGCAGGAATGGGAAAGATTAATTAACGATGCCGCACCTTTCATTCATTTTTATTTCCAGGCGATGTCAGCACAGCACGAAATTACAACAGCTTTTGGGAAATCACAGGTCGCCGACAACCTCTCACGACTCGTATTCCAAATTAACGATCCATTTGAGCAAGACAGACGATTTGAAGAGCTAGCCGAAATGTTGGGCGTAACTAAAACTGCCTTGGAAGCTAGCTTGTCTAGGCTCAACAGATCCAAAGGTCCGCAACAGACACGAATGCAACAGCAAGCATCGTCGAGTCCTTTCCAGAAATTAGAGCGAGACCCTTTAGAAGAACATTGCCTGGCCCTGTTGATTCAAAATCCAAGATTAGCGTACTTAGCAACAGACCTTCGCTCTGAACATTTTCAGCGTGTAGATAACCGAGAAGTATTTACAAATTTGGGCAAAAAGAACACAATAGAAGACCTCGAAGAAGAAACGAGAACTCAGGCATCTTATTTGTCCCATAAAATGCTCCCACCTAGTGATTCTGAAAAAACAGAATCATCCTTTTCCGACTGCATACAAAGATTAGAAGAACGTAGATTAAGACTACTCAAAGAAGAGGAAAGTCTTAGGTTATCCGAGTTGCCGCCAGAAGAGATTTTTCATTATCATAAGGAAATCTTGGACATTAACGAGGACATTGGAGCGCTTTTTAGAAGGCGGGGTATATAGATGGCAGGAACACGAAAAGGACAAGGGTCTATGCGCGAGGATGAAGAGTATATTGACTCGATCGCAGCCGAGACCACCGAAGATAATCAAGAACGAGGTCGAACAACTGTGCTGACCCAAGATGGGAGTCCAGTAGCTCTGGAATACACACAAAAGGGGTCGGCTATTAACAGAGACACTGGAGACGAACAGTGGGAGTCAGGGGGGACAGCTGTTCAAATTGCAGCACCTCCCTCAACCGAAGAGGAAAATTCGGAAGAAGAACCAGACTGGGAACCTGAACTCGAAGGGGCCGAAGTACTAGACGACCCAGTTCGAATGTATTTGAGAGAGATCGGCCGTGTTAATCTCCTGACATCCAAAGATGAGCGGATATTAGCGAGAAAGATGGAGGGTGGTCGAAGGCTTCAGAAGATTGAAGCCGAGATCGGAGAAGAAACCAAACGCCCCGTTCCAGCGTGGGAGGTATCATTCACCATTCTCAACCGTTTAACACAGATGACCCCATTAGTGGCCGCACTTGCTAATAGACTGGGCATCTCCAATCCTCCAACCTTATCAGAGATTGCAAATAACGAAATCCTTCGATCAGCCATCGATGTGTTGTTGGATTCTGACTTAATGGACCAATTGGCCATGGACCTTAACCTTCCACGGGAGGAGATAGTCAAATCAATCATTACACTATCACTAGAAAGTTGGATCCTACCGCCAGAGATAGTGGACCCACGGCATGGCGACGAAATCAATCTCGGACGGCATACACTTGTAAAACTCGGGCAAGAACTAGAGAGTGAAGAATGCAAAAGCGATCTGCCCATAAAAAATCAGCACTATGTAGCGTACTTTAACCGAATCAGGGCAGATTCAATGCGATCTCAACGGCATCTGACGGAAGCCAACCTACGTCTAGTAGTTAGTGTGGCAAAGAAATACATTGGCCGCGGAATGTCCCTGCTCGACCTTATCCAAGAAGGTAACATCGGCTTGATTAGAGCAGTAGAGAAATTCGATTATCGCAAAGGGTACAAGTTCAGCACATACGCCACTTGGTGGATACGTCAAGCTATCACTAGAGCCATAGCTGATCAGGCTCGCACAATACGGATCCCAGTCCACATGGTGGAAACAATAAATAAGCTTATGCGCCACCATCGGCGCCTACTACAAGACTTTGGCCGAGAACCTACACCTACAGAGATCGGTGACATCATGGAGCTCAGCCCAGAACGAGTAGAAGAGATCATAAAAATATCCCAAGAGCCGGTGTCCTTACAAACACCCATAGGTGAAGAAGAAGACAGCCACCTCGGAGATTTCATAGAAGACCAAAACGCTCCAGCTCCATCAGAGGCTGCATCTTTTCAACTCCTGAAAGAACAAATTGACGACGTACTCCATACCCTGACTGATCGAGAGCGAAGAGTACTCCAGCTCAGATTTGGTTTAGAAGATGGAAGAAGCCGAACTTTAGAAGAGGTTGGTCGTGAGTTTGGCGTCACGCGAGAACGAATTCGCCAGATCGAAGCTAAAGCGCTGCGAAAGCTGCGTCACCCCACACGTTCACGCCGTCTCAAAGACTTCCTCGACTGAGAAAACTGGTGTACGTCCTTAGCCTAGATTGAAGCTATAGCGTTTATGTTGTTATTCCAAACGTTCTACAAAAATCTCATATTTTGCGGGTCGACTGCTGCCCTTCGCGACAGTGCCAATTATTAATACTGCCTCATCTAAACGGTCGAATCCTGGAATGTCAATGTGCCCCTGATTTAAGATATCTAGGTCAATTCTTTTTATCTCCCACGCGCCATCTTGAGCACATACTACCCACATCATGTAGCTTTGTCGCACGTAGGAATTGGTTCGATAGAATCCATCGCTAACCCATCCATGTTCGCTTGACGCATCATCATAAAATCCCAGCTCCGGTACAGAAATAGTATCCAAACAAAAGCCTGGAGCGCTTATTGCATCATCGGTAACATAGTTGAAACGCACCAGAACCTCTTGCCCAGCATAGGATGTCAAATCTATGTGATCTTCTACCCATCCATCGCTAAAACCAGAATACCCGGAACCAAAGCTGTTACCCATCGGGTTATTGGAAGTTGCCAATTCTCCAGATAATATATCCCATGTTTGTCCTTGATCTGTAGAAACCTGTACATAACCATAATCCCATTGATATTCAATATCAAACCAGATATTTAGTCGAAGTGTCGCTGCCTCGAGGGAAACTAGGTCAAATGAACGAGTGAGAGTCGTGCTAATAGAGTCACCTCTATTACTCCACCAACAAAATCCTGAATTTGGCGGCGTGCTAGGAAAAAGAGACACCTCTGTATCGCCAGAAATCCTGACGGACACACCAGGATCAGTCAGATCCAACAAAACGTATCTGGCTGAATACTGAGGCTGAGATAATGAGAGTCTCCCGACCTTACGAATTACATCGGTAAATGGCACACTAACCAACCTGTGCGGATAGCTGTACTGACCATCTTTGGTTTTACGCCAATAGTTGGCTACGATCCACCGACTAAAGATTGTATTAAAATCATCACGACTACCTGCTTCCTGCAATAGTATATTGATAGCGTTTATCCCTTTCCCGCCAGTTGACAACAACGGCCTCATATCGTCCTTAACCGACGGTTGGCCCGACAAAAACTCAATAAACAAGAAAGCAGCCCCATAATATGCGCTGAGATTTGCAATCTCAGAGGGCCAATATACGAGCGACGTAGGCTGCGAATTTACAAACGCATTGGCGTTCTGGGAATCGTGTCCCAGATTTGACTCTGCCAGCTGTGACAAGCCCTCATTGAGCCAGGTGCTTTGACCCTGATTCATATTCCAGTGGACAGCATGTTGCAATTCGTGAGCCAACGTTGATAGGTACTCAGGCGTTCCAGGTCTACGGATCTGCGGATTAATATATATCATTTTGCGTTGGTTACTATACTGACGAACCGTAATTGGGTACTCATCTGAGGAACTATAATAACCAGCCGGACCACCCAGACGAGCATTAAGCACTGTCAATCTCTTCCCAACAGATCCCGACGGCCACAACGATCCAAATCTATTGACCACGTCCGGGAAAATATGTGCTTCGAAATCATCTGCTCCACTTATTAAATCATCATGGGAAACGTAAACATCATTGGAGACGAACCAGTAAACATTCGGTGATATATACTTCAAAGTGGCCTTAATAGTCCCCATTTCCATCCCTAACATGTCGGCAACAAAAAATGTCTCCTGATGTCCTTGTATTAAATCTGAAATCTCTGGTATCGAGTATCGATCCAAATTGGACGGAAGACCGGGTATAAGTTGGGACGCTAGTTCTAAAACATTTGCAGCCGACGGATCGGGTATAGAGTTTCTAGGATCTGGCTTGGTTCCGCCAGTTTGCACAGATTCTACAGCGCGAGATCTTATAGGGTTTTGAACTGACAAGATACTAGACACGGACTTCGTAGATTCCACAGTATATTCTGGTGTCAATATATTTGGTTGCCCGACATTTTGCGGGGTATAGTCAACAGTCGGAGGGTATCGGGCGATAGCTTGTGTGCTTGAAACCACAGTCCCTTCTACACGATGTCCACTGCTGACACCGCTACGGCATCCATTGCTCCCAATCGTAAAAATTAATGCCCATAACAACAAGACCAGAAGGAGTGGATAAGATAAATGACTCAGAGAAATCACAGCAAACAATTATATGTTCCATTTAACAACGAATGCCAATCGCCAGGGTATAACTATGCCTTTCAGAAGTCGCTTGACCTGGTTAAAAAATGATTGTACTTATACCCCTACTCTAGATTTCCCCTCATTGCACCATAACCTCCGCTATTGGCGAATATTCTATTGTTTGGATTGTATAACTTTAAACCGATATTCATATTTAGGGCTTGTATCTTCTCGTCCAAGCGCTAAACTGTTACGTGTAACCAATCACAAGCAATAAGACTGAGGTTTTCATGAACAAAGAGCACAAATCTATGAGTGTCGCCAGTCTAACACGTCGTAATTTCCTGGGTGTACTCTCGCTGGGAGTCGCCGGGATCGCGGGAATTGGGCTCTCCATGAACAAATTGATGCCAGAGAACAAAGAACCCTCTGGTCCCCAGGCTGGCATACCAGAGGATTCAATATTTAAACCACGGGAGAACCAGGGCAACGCCGAAGACCAGAATAAAGCCTAGGACCACCCACATATTTGCACTACTCTAACTGTGAAATAATTTGTAAGCATGGTTACTGTATATCCTAAGATCCAGTTTAACTATAGGCCACATATCTGATTCCTGACCGAACCCCAAGACCGGTCATATATGCCCCCCACACACAAATTCATAAATGGTAAGTTAGATGTCAATTCCCAATTTCCATCAATTGGAGATATTCCGTACTGTCGCCAGATTAAGAAGTTTTTCTAGAGCCAGCAAAGAACTCTTGATCACCCAACCATCAGTCTCGCTCCAAGTCAGAGACCTGGAACAATATTATGGAGCACCTTTGTTCCATCGAAAAGGTAAAAGTATCAAGCTTACTGATATCGGCAACATCGTGTTTCAGTACACGGAGCAGATGTTCCAAACGACCGAAGAGATGCAGAAATCGGTAGACGCCCTGTTATCAACGGTCAATGGCAGTCTAGTTTTAGGATCTAGTTCAACACCTGGCGAATATCTAGCACCGCGGATTCTAGGAACCTACCAATCATTTCACCCCAACGTAGGCGTAACGCTCCATATAGGTAACAGCAGCACCGTATGTGAACAAATCTTAGCAGGCGAGATAGACATCGGCCTAGTGGGAGAAGAAATATCCATCCCGTCTATAACATGTACCGAATTCTATAACGATGAGCTTTTAGTCTTTGCGAATCCGAATCATCCGTATACACAGCATGTCGTCACTCCAACCCTTCTATCATCCGAGCCCTTCATAATGCGGGAAGAAGGATCCGCTACCAGGAAGATTGCGGAATCACGGATGAAGGAATTAGGAGTCTCACTGCAGATCACAATGGTTCTAGGAAGCAACGAAGCCGTCAAACAAGCAGTATCCGCCGGGTTAGGGTTAGGAATTCTTTCCAGATTAGCTTTGGAGGTAGATATCGCCGCCAGGGTTGTTGAACCACTTGAAGTGCCTGACTTAGAATGCCGGCGTAATTTTTATGTCCTGCACCACGGCAACAGATATTTAAACCGTCCTCAACAAGCTTTTCTCGACCTTGTAACTAAATCGACATTTTAACGACGGCCGAACTGCCTTTCCAAATCCCTAGTGCTTAGACGACGCATCGTTGGTCTCCCATGAGGACAGGTTTGAGAGTTTTCTGTTTCCTCTAAAAGACTAATAATTTCGATCATCTCACTATCAGTTAATCTCAGTCCGGCACGCACCGCGCTATGACACGCCACTGATGCCGCCAAAACTTCCAAGCGACTTTTGATTCTTGTTTCTTTAGCGATCATATCAATCACCTCCCGTAATCCAACCAGTGGATCTAGATCCTTAAACACCGCCGGTACACTTCGTAGAAGATAAGAGTTCCCACCAAAAGGCTCTATAGAGAAACCCAGTGTCAATCCGTCAGACATTGCGGTTGCTAATAATTCCTTCTCCTCCGGGTCCATTTGAACCACCAGCGGCTCTAATAAGGTTTGTTCGTTACCGAGGTTTTTTGAATGATCATTCAATACCCGTTCATAGATCACGCGTTCATGCGCGGCATGCTGATCCAGGAAGAAAACTCCATCGGGTCCTTCCGCTACAACATATGTATTGGCGAATTGGCCCAATACTTTTAG
The DNA here is from genome assembly GCA_009391275.1 of SAR202 cluster bacterium AD-804-J14_MRT_500m. Next base: position 68,327 of record VEXF01000005.1, read on the forward strand.
TCTGGGGAAGAAACCCCGGCTTCCACTAACAGGTTCATAAATATCGTCGATCGTAGAACAATTATTCCCTGTAAAATTATTTAGAGAGGTTGCAGGCAGCCCCAATCCAACCATACTGGATGCCTGTTGGTATGCGTCATAACCCCGAGGGACTAAAGGAGGCACAGGAGAGTTAATCAGAATTGCATTCCTCACTGATCGTTGAACGGCGTCGAAAACCCGATTCTCGTTCAAGAATCTCACCTCATGCTTCATGGGGTGAACATTCACATCTAACTCACTCGAAGGCATCGTAATGTTTAGCACGGCCATAGGGTGCCGGCCCTGCGGAAGAAGACCTTTATATGATTCCTCCACGGCCACAGAAAGCAATCTGCTATGGCTCCAACGCCTGTTGACGAACAATATAATGTTTCGTCGGTTTGTCCGATGTATGGACGGCGCGCTAATGAATCCCCTTACCCCATAGTTACCTCCGAACTCATCATCTAAAGGCAACATTTGAACCGCGATATTCCCGCCTAATACGACAGCTAAAGCATCTGCGTAACTGCCATTTCCAGCGGACTGAATAGTAGATTTTCCATCAATCTGCAACCTAAAGCGTACCTCTGGATACGATAAGATAAAATTAGAGACTTGTTGGGTTATCCGACGCCCTTCTGAAATGTTGGATCGCAGAAATTTTCTACGAACCGGAACGTTATGAAACAAGTTTGAGATTGTTATAGTTGTACCAGGCGGGCACCCTTGTGGACCTTGGCTGGAAATCTCGCCATCACGTACGGTGATTTGCCAGCCTTGGTCAATTTTGGCTGGACAGGTCACCATATGAAATACTGAAACTGCAGCTATACTAGGCAAGGCCTCACCGCGAAACCCAAAAGTGGAGATATGGTCTAAATCTTCGACAGTTACTAGCTTACTAGTCGCATATCGCTGTAATGACAAAACTGCATCCTCAGGGGACATTCCTTGGCCGTCATCGACCACCCTGATGGATTCCATACCACCAGACCTGATCTCAACCGATATTCGTCTGGCTTTAGCATCTAGCGCATTCTCAACCAACTCCTTCACCACTGAAGCAGGTCTTTCTACCACCTCTCCAGCGGCTATCTGAGATGCCACTAGCCGCGGCAGGATTTTAATAGTCACTGAAATATCGTTCCAACATCAAATCTCGTAAATCGACAAATGGGTTAAGTCAATTTTTCTGCATCCATTGACTTCGGCGAGGCACCGATCATCAGCCTATCATCTATCTTAACGATAGGTCGACGAATCAACCGTGGCTCATCTATCATCAATCGGACGAGATCATCGTCAGAAAGTGCGCCCTGATCTAAACCCATCGCCTTAAAACTTGGACTTCTCCAAGAAAAAACACTGGAGAGCGGGGTATTATTTAATAGACTTCTGAGTTCTGACTCAGTGAACGGTTGTTTAAAGAAGTCCCGCTCCTCGAATTCGATTCCTAGTTGGGAGAGGTACTCTCTCGCCTTACGACAACCTTGTCAAGTCGACCACCAGTATAAGGTTACGGTTTTTGCCATAGCATCTACCTTCTTTCTATATTCACACTACCAAGACTCTTTAGCTTTCAGTTGAAGCCGGTAAAGGTGATTGAGAGCATCCAAAGGTGTTATACCATTGATATCAATATGTATAAGTTCTTGTAGCAACGGTGACGAAGGGGAAAAGAACGAGATTTGCTGATTCATGTCACCACGGTCGGCACGGGAGACGTTCACAGGCTGAGCTTTCGAAGAAGCCTCTAATTCATCTAATATCTGCCAAGCACGATGTACTATCGACATCGGCAATCCTGCCAATTGTGCTGCATGGACCCCATAGCTCTTATCTGCAGAGCCGGGTATTATACGATGCAGGAACAATAATTCCCTACCGTTTTCGCTCACCGCCACAGTGTGATTCCGAACCCTAGGCAACACCAATGCTAGCTCTGTCAACTCATGATAATGAGTAGCAAATAACGTTTTGCAGCCTAAACGAGGATGATTATGGACGTATTCAGCAACCGCACGTGCGATGGATAATCCATCGTAAGTGCTGGTACCGCGCCCTATCTCATCTAGAACTACTAGGGACCGCCTAGTCGCTTGGTTTAAGATAGCTGCTGTCTCTACCATCTCCACCATGAACGTTGACTGCCCGGTACCCAAGTCATCTTGCAAGCCAACTCGAGTGAAAATTCGGTCTACTAAACCAATACTAGCGCTTTCAGCAGGCACGAAACTGCCTATTTGAGCCATGAGAACAATTAAACCTACCTGACGAATAAATGTAGACTTTCCCGACATGTTGGGTCCTGTTATAAGCATTAATTGGACATCATCACAATTCAAATATATATCGTTAGGGACAAAGCTCCCGGTTGGAATCATTTGTTCCACTATTGGATGCCGGCCCTCTTTTATCTCCAATGGGCCATCCTCGGATAGAATGGGACGGACATAGCCATGACGGAAGGCCGCTTCAGCTAAAGAAGCCACCGCATCGATCTCCGCAAGCCCTTTCGCTAGAACGCCCACGGGGTTTGCACTCTTGGACACCTGGCCACAAATCTGCTGATAGACATCTTTTTCTAACTCTTGGATCCGTTCTCTCGCATTTAGAACTAGAGATTCATATTCCTTCAATTCAGTCGTGATGAACCTCTCTCCATTTACAAGTGTCTGCCTCCTAACATACCTATCAGGAACACGTTCTAAATGAGAATTACTCACCTCTATGTAGTATCCAAATACTCTGTTATATCCTACTTTCAATGGCTTAATACCTGTAGTCGCCCGTTCTTTTTGTTCTAATCCGGCTATGAACGCTTTGGCATCAGTCGCTGCAGCACGAACATGATCTAGATCATCCGAATATCCATGGCTAATAACACGCCCGTCCCCTATGTCTCCTTGGGGATCTGGTTCAATTGCTTCGTTGATTAGGGATATAAGATCTTCCCAGTCACTAGGCAGTGTATTTAATCGACTGACGGAATTTGAGTCCTCTCCTCGAAACATGCTGGATAAATCTACAGCAGCCTCCAAACTCTCCTTTAACGCCAAGAGATCTCGCGGGGTCGCCCTCCCAATCAGATTTCGCCCTAAGATTCTCTCTAAGTCTGCAACGCGAGATAAGCATTCCCTTGTACGTTCTCTTCGCAAAAGATCAGAAAAGAAAAACTCCACACAGTCTTGCCGTATTTGTAGATCATCGAGTCGAAGCAATGGCTGTCCGACCCACCGGCGAAGCACCCTAGATCCCATTGGAGTTTTTGTAAAATCCAGTACACTTAACAAACTGTTAAATCCAGTACCCCAACGACCACTGTTAAAGAGCTCCAAGTTGCGCCGTGTCTGAGGATCTAATGTCATATATGTAGAAGTAGCATATGTGGTCAAAGAAGATACCAAAGCCAGCACAGACTTATGCGATCGATCTAGGTACTCCAACACAGCGCCAGCAGCCCCCATTCCCAGCGGCATTTCGTCGCAACCAAACGGTTCCAAACTTTGGACTCCGAAGTGCTCTAACAGTATGCTGCGACCACGATCAGTACTAAATGTTCCTTTATCTAGAGTTGATACGGACACTTGATCTAGATCCAGAGCGCCTTTCCACGACTCTGATATTAGAATTTCCGCTGGAGATAAACGGTGTAGCTCTGCGTTTACTTCGTCAACTCCAAGCTCCGTGACCCTAAACTCCCCTGTTGTTATGTCAATATATGCCAGTCCAGCGGTCTCATTTTCTACAGCGAAAGCTGCCAGGTAATTGTTAACCCCCTGCTCCAACATCGAAGACTCTAATACCGTACCCGGACTTACGACACGCACTACATCTCGATCTACGAGACCTCGAGACTGAGATGGTTCGGTCAATTGTTCGCAAATCGCAACGCGATAGCCTTTCTTGATCAACCTAGCCAAGTAAGAATCCAGCGCATGGGCAGGTATACCGGCCATAGGTACTCTGACTCCCTTACCCATGCTCCGAGAAGTGAGGACAATGTCTAGCTCTTTGGCGGCTAGGACGGCGTCTTCGTCGAAAGTTTCATAGAAGTCGCCCAATCTAAAGAAAAGAACAGCCTCAGGATACCGTTGTTTAATCTGGAGATATTGACGCCTGATCGGAGTCACATCATTCCTCTGGGTGCTGCCGAATAAACCCATTTTACTGGAAATTTTGGAAAGTGGGAAACAATGTAATGTCGATCTGTCCTTAGGGAGGTTGCCACAAATCTGCAAAAAACTATGCTCAAAAGGTATATAAACGTTATTCTTATACTAAGCATATATTTAATATTGACTTTATTCGTTTTTAATTTATATAATCTGGTGCTCTCCAATTAGGAGACGATATAACAGGTCGCCCCTACCTATCACAATAGGTTTCATGGAATTTAACTAGGAGGATAACGGTACCACCACAGGAGGTGATAAATGGAACTACTCTTTTTACTAGTTTTACCTGCAGCCCTTTGGGCTCAGTCCTGGTACTTTCTAGGCCTCTACAACAATCCGCGTACTCTGGGAGTAATCTCCGCCACTGTCGCTTTAGCATTAGGAGGACTCGTGGTCTTCGGTGGAGAAACAACCCACACAGCAATATCCGGTTTAATATTGGTGTGGGCAGTCTACGCAGCCATAGTTGCCGCCGTAGCTTTGTGGGGATTCGATGAGCGGACTCTTGGGTTTTATGCCCTTTTCCTTTCGCTAATTTCACTACTTTACGTGGCGTATTACTTCTTAGGTAGTGTAGTCGAAGGTGGCGTGGCTGGAGTAGAAAGCTACGTGATGGGAATTGCAGCATTGCTCCTAACTGTTATAGCAGCTTTGGTTTTCTTTTACCTAGGTGCACCTTTCGCCCGCATGAGGCAAAGCATAGGATGGTTCGAACTTGTACTCTCTGTCATAATCGCTGTCCTAGGGGGTCTGGTTCTTTTAGGATTGTCATTGGACTAACGAAATTCCGAATTAATTTAATCTAAGTTAATTTCCTAGGTGGCCTGAACCTGCAAACAAACTAAGGCCTCGACTGAAGTCGAGGCCTTAGTTTTTGCACAACATCTACAATGAATACTTAGTTTTTCCAATAACGTTCTTCTTTGACACTGAAGCCTCTGGGAGATAGTTGCTGTTTGATATCTTCGATCATACCTGGATGCCCACAAGTATAAATCAGGCATGCACTGCTTGATAATCCAAATTGTTCTATATATTTTTTTACTACAGCATTCGCCCGACCTACCTCACCCATCCACTCTTTGTTGCGTTGTTCTGTCGGCCGACTGACAGTAGTCACATATTTGATTTCAACGGCCCCATCTAACACCATCTGATTAATCTCTTTGTCATAAGTAAACTCATCTGCGTAGCTCGCACCTTGAATCAAATAGAATCTATCTCCGGTATTCCCTTCGTGAATATACGTACGGAGCATGCTCATAAACGGCGCTATACCTGTGACAGTAGATACCATTAAATGAGATCGTATCTTTTTGTCTAAAGTAAAAATTCCTTTACATCTGGGCCGAATACTTATCCTGTCTCCTTCCTTCATATTCCATATCTTCGGTGTGAGAACACCTATAGGAAGTGGTACTAGCTCCACAAATATCTCTAATTCGGCTTCATGGGGACCTGACACTATAGAATAGGCCCGCTCTATTCCGTCCAATCCTAAAGTGCAGTATTGACCTGGTTTGAAAGCCATGGGTTGGTCTGGCTTAAGTTTGATTACAACAAGATCGTCTGTGATTTGTGCCCGGTGCACCAGAGTCGCCTGCGGCAAAACTTGTTGCTTCGTTGCCATTGTAGACCACCTATCTCTTTTGACTATTGCCGGTCGGCAATTTAACCAATTGAGCGCTCGCCACTGTTAGCTCAGGTACTTTCGACATAGGATCTGGCTCTGAGCTTTTATCGAGCTCGACCATCAGTTTACCAAACAAAGAGGTTGATGCTACTACACCTCTTTGAATTCCATCTTGGAATTTTACGATTCCTTTCATCTCTCCTCCAACCCATTGAACCTCCACAAGATCCCCTTCCTCGATATCCAACATCGCTGCATCTTCGCGATGAAGTTCCACAACCTCATCGCGCTCTATTTGATTACGGGTGCCAGTCACAAGTTTTACTTCTCTATTTTCCTGCAACAAAACACGACCCGGAGTGAAGATAAAGGAATCTGATTTTAAGTCTTTCAAATCCGCACTACGGAAATTCAGAGAATTAATCCGAGCTTTGCCATTGGGAAATCCATCGGCATATAGGATGGGAGTCCCTTTATTAGCTGAATCAACACAAGGCCATTGGAGGCCGGATAGAACGCGATCAGAATAGAGAATTTGGGTAGGTAGTGGATTAGATGTATCCGGACGAAAAACCAGTTGCCCCTCATTCTCTAATCGGCTATGCGATACTCCGCCATAAATAGTAACCACTCCCGCAATCTCATCCATCACATCGGCTGATGAATCAAAATCAAATCCAGTTGCATTCATGGCCTTTGCCAAATCAGAAAACACTGTACTTTCTGACCTCGAACTGTTGTTTCTGGGTCGAATCACCGGTTTTAGCAACTGTATGCGACGTTCTAAATTAGTGTAAGTGCCGGATTTTTCTGCAAAAGTTAAGCGAGGAAACACAACATCAGCATATTGAGCTGAAGTTCCCAAAAAACTGTCTTGTACGACCAAAAATTCCAGTGCCTTAAAGGCGGCACTAGCATCTCCTAGTTCACCATTGGAAAAATTTGAGTTGTCCCCAACTACAAACATTGCTTTTATCTGTCCTGATGCAGCTTTTTCAAAAGTGGCGTGTATATCCAAGCCAGGATTCGAAGGTAATTTGACCGCCCATTTATCAGAAAAGCTTCGTAGCGATTCTGAATCGGAGACCGCCTTATATCCAGGCAAAAAATCAGGGACGCAGCCCACATCCCAAGCCCCCTGCTCGTTGGCACCACGCCGTAAAGGAAAGAGCCCTGCTGATTCCGATCCCAAGTTCCCAGTCAGCAGAGACAATGCGAGCAACGCTTGTACAACATCATCATGGAGTTCCGGATTTATGTTATCCAGTGCGTATAGGATAGACGATGGTTCGGCAGGCGCATACATCCTGACCGCTTTGTCCAATAGTTCCGTGGGCACACCAGTCTCTTCCGAAACCGATTTAATATCGAAGCTAGCCAGAGTTTCCCGGAGTCCTTGAACACCCAAAACATTATCTTCTAACCATTCCCGTCGTTCTAGACCTTGATCCAACATCTCTTTGAGAATGGCGGCCAGCAATATCAACTCTGTGCCTGGTTTCGGTCGCAACCACAAATCGGCGTGCCGAGTCAATTCCACTTCTCTCGGATCTATAACTATCAGACGTGTCCCGTTTTTGACAGCACGTTTAATAGGCACACCTAATACGTTATGTTCCTCCGTCAGATTGGCATTAAATA
>VEXF01000006.1 GCA_009391275.1 SAR202 cluster bacterium AD-804-J14_MRT_500m
CGCACCTTAGGGCATAGTAGCCCCGGCGGCTTAGCTGAGTACATTAAAGTACGAAGAGCCTCCATACTTCCCATCCCGGATTCCATACCATGGGAACACGCCTGTCTCTTAGCCTGCCCAGTTGGAGTAGGTCTAAATGCAGTTAGGAAAGTTTCATCGATAAAACCTGGTCGGACAGTTGTCATCACCGGGGCCGGGGGCGGGTTAGGAACCTCATTGATCCAAGTTACAAAATTGTTAGGCGCCCAAGTTATAGCTATAACCACTTCACCAGAAAAAGAAGAGTCATTGCGGCGCCTAGGTGCAGACCACGTGCTAGGACCCAATGGGATTCCTTTTTCTGAGATTGTCTTAGCTATAACTAATGACGCAGGAGCCGACGTGGTTTTGGACTGCGTTGGTTCTCCAATGTTCACTCAGTCTATACGTAGCCTATCGCAATTTGGTCACATGATTGTATTAGGCGAAGTTTCCGGGGAACAAGTGTCGCTTAACCTTGGGGAATTACTGTTCCGGGATGCAACAATAACGGCAATAACTGGAACGAACCGTACTATCGTTGAGGAAGCAGTAAATCTTACTGAACGAGGTCTAATTAACTCTGTAGTACATCAGCAAATGCCTTGGGATAGAATATCCGACGCTGTAGAATTATTGCAAAATTCCAAAGCATTAGGGCGCATAGTACTTAAACCACCCCGATAATTAGGAGAGCGCGCACAATATGAAAGCAATTATCGGTGCAACCCTCATTGATGGCACAGGCTCGCCTGAACAACCCAGCAGTGTAGTATTGATAAATGATTCGATTATCAATACCGTTGGTAATATAAATGACATACATGTTCCGGAGAACACAGAAACGATTGAAGCAAATGGACTAACGTTGCTTCCCGGTTTGATAGACTGCCATGACCATTTAGCTCAATTTACATACGATATGGTTGAAAGAATGGGGTTAGGTGAGTCCCCTTCCAAAAATAACATTGCCATCACAAGTGTATTGAATAGGACCTTAGAGAGCGGGTACACAACCGTTCGAGACGCAGCGGGATTAAACGTCGGATACAAACAGGCTGTTGATACAGGTCTCATACGAGGCCCTAATCTGCAGGTTACTCTAAATTTCCTCACTATTTTCGGTGGTCAAGCAAATAGGACCACGCCATCAGGACACACCTACTCTCCACCCAGTCATTCTGACTTGCCAGGTGGAGTTGCTAACGGCCCGGCCGCAGTACGCGAAATGGTTCGCGAACTAGTCAGAATGGGTGCAGATGCCATAAAAACAGCTACTACAGGATGGGCAAGTGAGATCCCTGGGCTTGGTCCTATTGATCCGGTTATGCACCGCGACGAACTAGAAGCGTTGGTAGACGAAGCTCACTTGCTAGGACGCCGGGTTCTTTGTCACGCAATAGGAGGATCTGGACAAAGATTAGCCGTTGAAGTAGGAGTGGATTCGTTAGACCACGGTTGTTATTTAGATGAAGATCCTGACCTCATACAGCTTATGCTGGACAAACAAATCTTTTACGTGCCTACATTTAGCGTGTTTACTCATCATTCGGAAAAAGGAACTCCCCAAAGTCGTTTCTGGACAAACCAGTTTAAGGATCATCATTCCCGTAGCCTCCGATTAGCGCGAGACGCGGGCATTAAAATTGCTGCAGGCACGGATGAAGGAGGCTGGCAACACGGAAACAATGCCAGGGAACTCGGCCTTCTTGTACAACATGGTCTGAGCCCGATGGAAGCTATTGTAGCTGCGACAGGCAACGCTGCCGCATGTCTAGGCCTTCAAGATACGGTTGGCACCATTGAGCCTGGCAAGACCGCCGATATAATTTTAGTGTCTGGGAATCCTTTGAAAGATATTTCCATTTTGGAATGGGGCGTTTCAACACAGTTGGTAATGAAAGGTGGCAGTGTCGTCGTAGACCGACGTCAAAATACTAATCGGCCATAAAAAGGATACCGTAAACCTGTCTGTCCAAACTCAGCGTCTTACACCTAGACGTGTGGACCCATTATATCAATCTCAAAACCCTACCAGTTAACCAATCCAGGTTTCTGTTTTACCCAACCTACATCTGAAGGGAAGTGTGTGAAAGACAGAATCCTTTCTGGTGGTCCCTCGAGCCAGTCAGATACTTTGGCTCTCCATTTTATAAAATGCTCTGTTTTTCTAACTTCCTCCACAGTTTCAGCTTTCTCGTATATTTCGTAAACGTAAAACCGGTTGGGGATGGAAATGTCTTCTGACAAATCGTACCTATAACACAACGGTTCATCTTTAACATGAATCATTCCATCTTGTTTGGTAGATTCCAAAAATTCATCCCGGTATTCGGGCTTTACAGAAAGTGTTACGAACATACAATATTTTGCCAATTCACTCCTCCTTTGTTAGATCAACTCTCATTATCATTGTGCGAACTTCCAATTGTAGTAAACCGGGTTTTATCAAAATATTCTCAGCCAGAACCCATTTTTCTGGCCAAACCTAAGGACGAAGCACCCCAGTCGAATCATAGGCTAACCTAAATAGCCAGATAAACGTGACGCAACTGATTCAAGCTCGGTCCGAAGTTCTTTCTGATTAATGCTGGGCTCTTCCGCACGGAAATTAATTACTTGCCCAGTCTCCTGAGAAGTTAGTCCAACTATCGCCCGCGCGGCACCTGCATTCTCGAAAGCTCTTAATTCCTCTCTGTCTGGCCGCAGTCCAAATACAGAAATCTCTATTGAATCAGGGTCCCTTCCCTTAGATTCTGCTAAACGATTCAGACGTCCACGAGCAGCGCTCACCTCATCTGGAGTATGACGTACCGGGATCCAGCCATCTCCAATCTCAACCACCCGTTCCAACACGTTTTTCGACGCTCCACCTAATATGATCGGGGGATGAGGTTTTTGTACTGGCTTAGGATTACACATTACCAGTGGAAAATCATAAAACTCGCCATGAAATTCGGACTCCTGTTTCGTCCATAATTCCTTGATTGCTAACAATGCTTCTCTAGTTTGGCTCCACCTACGACGGAAATTCACTCCCATAATTTCTGATTCTTCTTCAAGCCATCCGGTTCCAACGCCAAAAAGAACCCTACCACCAGAAAAATAATCGAGAGTCGCAATGGTCTTGGCCAGATTTAATGGGTTATGTTCGGGTACCAAGCAAACGCCAGTTCCTAATAAAAGATTTTTTGTAACACTGGATGCTGCTGCGAGCCCCATGAATGGGTCGACCATATAGTTCATGGAATCAGGTATATGCCCGTCCTCAGTGCCAGGATAAAGTGTTTTAGCACCCACTGGCATCACGGTATGTTCGGGAAACCAAATAGATTCGAAGCCAAGTTCTTCTGCCCGCCGAGCCATGTCTGATATATCATACTTATAGTTGTACGCTGGAGTGTTAATTCCTATTTTCATGAAAGGAGCCTCCGCTAAAAATCTACTACACCTTGTCGTCTAATATTTTACATGGTGAATAGCAAACGAGGATTACTACGATGAAAGCTATGTGGACATTAAACCTATAGTTAGTCTACAGTTTTAGAAATAGTTTTGTAGATTAAGCTGTCTGCACTTAAACGCAGAAACTGCAGCAGTAGGCTAGACGCTAGATAATGAACGCACACACTTAGTAAAAAGATGCATGTCCTCAGATTATTGATTCTAGATCAGAATGATCTCGAGGATTGTGTCACATATTTGAACATTCTACTTGCCTATCCAATCGCACTAAGGGAAATCACTCCGGCCACGGTTAGAATTACCCCGATTGACTGAACTCCAGAAAGTCTTTCTTTCAGGAAAATTAAGGCCAATGACATTGTGACTAACGGATGGGCTGCTGATATTGATGCAACCACGAATATTGGGGCTTGCGCCAGCCCGATTATCATACACAATGCGCCTCCGACATCTAAAAGCCCGGCAACCATTAAAATGTGCAATCCTTCTTTTTCGGGCAACCCTACCTTCAAACCAGAGATCCGAAGCCATATCCAGAGCAATATGACGCTCCCTAGGCTGCCTAAGAAGCTGGTCATAATCGGCCCACTAGCATCGCCGAGATACTTGAATAACAGTGTGGCAGTGCCAATACAGAACATTGAGACCAGACCGTATTCAAATCCGGTTCGTTTGCCCTTCATAGAAATTTGCATACCTGAGAGCATGATGATACCGATTGCTATTATGGCGATCACTAATACTTGGTATATCGTCAGACCTTCGCCAAGAAAAATGAAGGCCAGAACCACCCCTACTGCAAACCACGCGGAAGCGACGGCCGAAACGATCGAAACTGATCCGATTTCAAAGCCCCGGTAATACGATACATAGCCCAAAGCAAGAACAGCACCCAGTACAGGGCCTAACTTTAAAACGGTTGACCAATCAATAGGACTGTATAGTTGTCCTAAATATGCCTGTAGAGGGAAAACCAGTAGAGGTGGCAACAGGCTGATGAAACGTATATAAAACGCGGTCCTTAAACCGCCAACCTTGATAGAATATATTCTAGCCAGATAGTCAGCTACACCCCAGGAAAATAGGGAAGTCAGCCCCCATATTGCACCTAATGATATTCCCATAGTGAGATTTTCTTATTGGAACTATGCCCTGGTAATTAGCACAACGGGAGGTTTGCCGTTGTTTCTCACCACCCTTTGAATAACCTAGGTCCCATGCCAGAGACTGAGTTATCACGACAAGAGAGATTAGTCCCAGATTTACGAATTTCCAGCAACCCTAGGCCGCCTCAGGGTCACTAACCTGAAAAAGCGTCCTAGCTCTCCCCGGTTCCACATTACTAAGAACTGACTGGCAATAAAAATCGAACTGTAGGTACCTGCCAAGACACCGATCATTAGCACTAAGAGAAATTCTCGAAGAGTAGATCCACCAATCAACAACAATGCCAACAAAGCAAAAAGTGTGGTCAGGCTAGTGCCCAAAGATCGACCCATGCTCTCCATAATACTAATGTTCACCGATTCCCCAAATGGCCTATCAATGTTCCTCGCTACATTTTCCCTAATCCTATCGAATACCACGATTGTGTCGTTTACGCTGTAACCGGCTACGGCCAACAATCCAACTATAAACATCGCGTTTACTTCGAGATCTATCGCCTTGCCAAGGATCGAAAATATTCCAACGATAATCAATACGTCATGGCCCAGCGCTAATAACGCAGCAACACCATATCTAAAAGAATTGGGGATATGCCTAAAAGACCACGTGATAAAAAATAAGATCCCCATAGCGGCGATCGATACCGCAATGATGGCATTGCGTACTGTTTCACCCGCTACTTCAGCTGATACAGTATCTACCTGCGGGACTCCTCTCACTGTTCCAACCCCTGAAGTTAAAGCAGCTATTATTTTGGGAAGTTCCCCTTCTTTTAATTCTTGCATTCGAACGAACACCGTGTCCGACGCCAGACGTTGGATTCTGGCATCAGAATGACCTAATTCTCCAAGAACAGCCCTGACATCATCTTCCAGAACCTCATCAGCAAAACCTATTTCTATCGCAGAACCACTTGAAAAATCTATTCCCGGGTTGATCCACGGTGGGATCATCAGTGACAAGATACCCGGTATCAGTATCAACGCAGATATGAAGAAATACCATTTCCGCTTTGAGACAATATCCATAGCTACTTCTCACCTCCTAGCACTTCGGAGGAGCGTCGGTCGCCCTCCGGTGAAAATAAATGGAGGTTTCTGCCTAAGCCGGTAAACGATAACAATTGCAATAAATTTCTACTGATCATCAGCGCTGAAAACATGCTCAACCCAACCCCAATAGCTAACGTTATAGCGAATCCTGTAATTCGAGGTTCCCCCAACTCTCTCCCAAAAAAGAATAATATCCCGCAGGTAATAAATGTGGATATATTGCTATCCCTGATAGCAGGCCAAGCTCTACGGAACCCTATTTCCATCGCAGATAGCAGGCTTCGTCCCGCCCGAAGCTCCTCTTTCAACCGTTCGAATATCAGAATATTCGCGTCGACTGCCATTCCTATAGACAGTATCACACCAGCTAATCCCGACAGCGTTAAAGTCACCGGTATCATCTTGAACACAGCTAGGATTACCACGGCATAAATTACCAATGCAACGGCAGCGACAATACCTGGCATTCTGTAGTACATGATCATGAACAACATGACCAATCCAAGCCCAAGTATGCCAGCCTTGAGACTTGCCTTTAATGATTCATCCCCTAGTAATGCGTCGACTGTAGATTCCCTTACTAACTCCAGGGAAATAGGCAAGCTCCCTGACTCGAGTTGAATCGACAATCCTCGTACCCTGTCGAATGTGAAATCCGGCCCTTCTACGAACCCAGACCCGCTAACTATCGGCCTTTGAACAACAGGACATATCAGATCTTCACCGTCTAAGACATGTGCCACACACCGATTTGGATCGCCAGCAATACGAGTGGTCAGATCCCTGAAAATCCTAGTTCCATCCCCATCGAACACGAAATTTACTATAGGCAACCCGGTAGTTGGGTGTGTGCCCGCGTACGCTCTGTTCAAATTGTCTCCCGTCAGGGCCTCCCCAGATCTCCCGACCGCGTCACTATCACTGAACTGTGTTGCATTACCACATGGCCCATCTAAACAAGTACGTTCCTTCAACTCCAGGCGCGCTGTTGCTCCAATTAGCCGTTTCGCCTCCTCAACCCCACCGGTGACATTGTATGCCAATATAAAGCCTAAACTGCTTTCCATCTTGTTTCGCAATCGTAATTGATCTTCTGCTCCCAACATCGGTGTCCGAATACGAAAGGTGCTGCCTGTGCCTAGGACAATTATTGGTTCGGGATTCGTATATCCCATCTCACCCAAGGCATCCTTCAACTCAGTGAATGCGACCGGAGACTCAAACGTAACTTGAAATTGCCCACCGGACTCCGAAGACATGAAATCGCGCATTGGACCAATTGCCACCGCCAGATGCTCTTGTACTTCTTGAATATCCTCCACAGGGAGATCCGGAATGGTGACATTGAAAGAGTTTGCTATGTTCGGAATATCAAGTTTAGTAATTTCTACTTTCATAAAATCAAATGCATCTAACACTTCTTTCAAGCTGAACTCGGAAACTGGCCTGATGAAAGTTACCTCAATATTTGCATCCGACGCCCCAGGTAGCTGTACTAATACACGTTTTTCACCGAACCGCTGAACTGACGGCTCAGTAATACCGAAAGCGTTAACCCTTCGCTCTATAGTGTCAATTACACCTTCCATACGTTCATCAGTCGTTTCTTCCCTGATCAGACTGAAACTTTGCAGTGGAGCCGTATTTTGAACCAACAGCTTTTGAAAATCAGTTTCGTCCGTAGCAGAGTCTTCTCCTTCTTCTAGGTCCGGGATTAAAATGCTGTAGGACTGACTCTTAAAATCGGTTGCTTGTCCTCGCGGAAATCCGAGATTGGTTAAGGCCATCAAAGCCGATTCCATCTCTCCTCGATCCTGCCCGATCGTGAAGATCAAATCAAGCAACGATGTTTCGATTAGCCTTGTCCTTATACTCTCAACCCCGGTCAATTCTCCCTGAAGGTTTGTTTTTAAATCCTCTCGCTCTTCGTCACCTAATACTTTTACGGTTGCATAAAAATTTTTGCCATCCATCGTTTTTTCTACTGATGAACCTGTATGTCCTAAATTGGACAAAGCCCCCTGTACATCAGCTACTGTGGGCAACGGCTCGAAGAATATTATCGCCCTTTGCAACTTTTCTCCTTCCCCCGGTGGAGCTAGCTGTAGTTGCCCTAAGGGATAGATTTCATCTAGATTCTCCCTCAGTGCTATCAGTTTTAGTTCATCTAACTCAGGCACATTTTCCAACAGGAATACGTTCGGCGATACACCGATCAATGTAACATCCGAAAGTTCTTGTGCTGACAGGGCCTCAGTAATAGATTCCTCCGTGGGACCATTTTTTACCGCAAGTTCTATCCTTGTTCTTTGCTCCCTCCGTTGTTCGACTTTTTCCAAATCTGCTAATTCGGCTTCCATCTCGCTAAGGTAGTCATTGACCTGGGCGGGTTCTAATTCCGGAACATCTAATGCGAATCGCTCACTTGCAAAACTTGTAAGGGTCGATCTCGGATGCCCCATAGATCGGAGCGCCTTCCGAACTTCATCTTCAGACAACGGTTCTGTAAATGTTGCGCTGATTCGAGCGGGATTCTGAGCCTCGTACACTAAGTGGGCCCCTCCACGCAGATCTAATCCCAACACTAACCCAAGAGGCCCTGACCCACCACGATCAAGACTTTCTCCTGGTAGATCAATATCCTGGTTCCCTATAATCAACCCGGACACTAACACTAAGATACAGATGCCCAAAAAGATCCTGAGATTTCTTCTACGCATAGTGTTTATCTAAGCTTTCATTTCCTTCAATTTGCACCGCACCCAATATAACGCTTGATCTCGATTAACAACCTCCCCAACTCTCCACGCCTCTTCCACCCCATTTAGGAGGTTTCGGAAAGCAGGGCCTAGGGTTAATCCAATTTTATTGACTATATCCTCGCCTGTAACCAATCTGGTCTTACTATGATGTTGTGCCCACTGGCATTTGCTATTCTAAACATAGACAGCAACAATTCTATAGTCTAAGCATGAAATTACAGCGAGAAGCTTCGATCGTTCTCATATCACTCATCGGATGGAAGTGCTGCCGAAGAAGTTTCATCCTCTGGCTCGCCGTCGAGCTCATTAACCTTCCAAAGTTTCCCTTCCTCCACTAGATGATCTATGTACAATGCGCCATCAAGATGGTATGTCTCATGTTCCAGTGCTTGGGCCAATAAATCATTGTCCCCTTTTACGCGAAAGGTCTTTCCGTTTAAATCTTGAGCCCTTACCCTCACCTTTATGGATCGTTTAGCGATTCCACGATAACCTGGGATACTTAAGCAGCCTTCTTCTTCCTCTCTTACTCCCTCACGTCTCATTACCTCCGGATTCACTAATACCAAAGCTTCTTGGTCCTCCGGACACTGGATTACCGCCACCCTAAAGGAGACTCCAACCTGATTAGCCGCCAATCCCACCCCATGGGCATCGTGCATCGTTTCGATCATATCATCGACAAGTTTCCTGAGTTTCTTATCAAACTCCTTAACCTTCCTTGTTTTTTGACGGAGAATAAGATCGGGCGCGTAACGAAGCGGGAGAATAGCCAACGAACGTTACCTCTTGGACCAGAAGTTCGAGGATTATAGCCACCACGTCAGACGAGTGTAAACCCGAGAGTACTTACAAAACGCTTACAGGGTCAATATCTATGCTCCATCCTCTCGAAAGACTTACTTCCGATAGCAATACGTGAAGTTCTCTTCCACGAAGTAAAATATTCCAGCGGTAACGACCTCTGATTCTCAGTGGGTGACCGGGAGCCGGACCGATGACGTCAAGATAGGCCAGGCCCCGAGCAAATATAGTTTCTTTTAGTACCGTCGCAAGTTTAGTCGCCTCTGTCCGACAAGCTTCATCGTTCGTATGAAGGAATGTCAACTTTGCCAAGCGATTTATCGGAGGAGTCCCATGTTCTCGCCGAAACGTCATTTCCTTGTTGTAGAGTGAAAGATAATCTTGTCTGGAGGCGGCCTCTATCGCATAATTGTCTGGATCGTAGGTTTGTATGATCACCTGACCAGGAATAGACCCTCGGCCTGCACGTCCCGCAACCTGACACAACAACTGAAAAGCCCTTTCTCCTGCCCTGAAATCTGGTAAATGCAACCCCACATCAGCCAAGACCACACCAACCAAACTTACATTGGGTACATGCAAACCTTTAGCTACCATCTGGGTCCCAACTACTACCTGAGCCATCCCGCTTGAAAATGAGTCCATTAATTCACGGTGGCCTCCTACAGCCGCAGTCGTATCACTGTCCCATCTGATGGTCGACACTGACGGTAGTCTATATTTCACATCTTCGATTACCTTTTGGGTTCCCAGTCCCAGATATCTGATTCGCGTACTTGAACACTCCGAGCAGTCACTCGGCACCGGGCCACGACGGTTGCACAGATGGCAGACCAAATCACCGGACCTATGGAACGTCAAAGTCATCGAGCACCGTTTGCATTTCACTACATGTCCACAGTCGCGACATTGCACCAAGGTTGCAGCACCCCGTCGATTTAGAAACAAAATGGCCTGTTCTCCTCTCTTAACGCAACCTTCCAGAGAGTTCCACAATTCATCGCTAATTGGGCTACGATTCCCCTTTTTTAATTCGTCTCGCATATCGACAATCTTAATTTGAGCCAGACCATCCGTGTTATCCAGATCTGCGATTGCGGAAGATGTGGTCTTCTGATCAGACGTAGTTGGTTTTATCCTTTTGGGCAAACGAAAAAGTCTATGACCCCCCTGTCGCGCTCTGAAATAGGTGACTACGTCTGGGGTAGCGCTACCCATCAACACTGGAATTTTCAACTGATTCCCTAGTTTCAAAGCCACATCCCGGGCATGATAATATGGAGCCACTTCCGCACTCTTATATGTCCATTCGTGCTCTTCATCCACGACGATCAACCCAAGATTCTCTATTGGACTAAATAGAGCACTTCTGGGACCCACCACCACATCATAAGTTCCTTCCCACATTCGCCACCATGCGTCGAACCGTGCACGTGGGCTAAGGGTTCCGTGGGTCATCACCACGCGCCCGGGGAACCGCTTATTAACCTGTTGTACCATCTGCGGCGTTAAGGAAATTTCTGGCACCAACAATATAGCTCGGCGTCCTCTAGCAATACATCGTTCCAACGCCTGAAGATACACCTCAGTTTTCCCACTACCGGTAACACCATGCAGCAACAACGACTTCGGCCCTGGTTGCCGATCATCCAAAGCTTGTTCGACATATCTGACTGCTTCTGACTGGTGAGGTGTCAACTCAATTAATCGTTCGCCTGGTTGATAACACGAATTTCTGTTTCCAGAGTCCTCTCTAACCGACTCGAAAGATAGTAATCCCTTCGACGCCAAACCGTTAACTACCGTTGCACCGAATCGTTTATTAACTTCCGGTAACGGCATACCAGAAGGTAAACCAATCAATTCATTAAAAAGTTCGGTCTGTCTTGGAGTTTTTTTGTCGGCCAATATCGTCAATTGACTGTCGCATTCCGGAAGTTGGAGTTGAATTTTAGTCCGATATTTGGGCGATGGCCTATCGACAGGCAGAATCCAACTGCGCGTTAAACATCCCCGGCGTACCAGCCTTGCAATAGATCTAGACGCACCTTTCCCCAGAGACTTAACTAAAGTCCGCTCACTGATGTGGCCGGATTCAACAATACGGCGCCAGATCAACGCATCTGTTCTGGAGAGATCCAATTCAGGATCATAAACCTTTAGCGATCTGAGGGTTGCCGTCACTTTTCTTTTAAATCCCGGTGGCAAGAAAAGAGAAACGGCATCAAACAGAGAGCACAGGTAATATCGGCTTATCCATCGGGCCAGGCTCAGGCTGATGTCAAACACAAGCTTGGCCGGTTCGATCACCGCATCGACAAGCCGTGTTTGTTCCACCTGGGGTTCATCCGTAATTTTGAAAACGATTCCTTGCACCGGACGACGACCTAACGGCACCCAGACAAGCTGGCCAGGGACGCATTGAGCCGAAGCTGGGACACTGTAGGTTAGGGTTCGGTCGACGCCGATAGGAGCGTCTACCGCTACTTCAGCGTATCTCATAACCTATAATATTTACGGTATCGTCGAGGGTCGCTTTCCGTTATCGCCGTGCTCTTTCTTTTATTCTGGCAGCTCTGCCAAACCGCCCTCTCAGATAATATAGCCTACCACGACGAACCTTTCCTCGACGTGTGACCTCTACTGAGTCAATCCGCGGTGAGTAAAGGGGGAACGTTCGTTCAATGCCAATGTTCTGGCTAATCCTACGCACCGTGAAGCTTGCCCCGGGACCATTCCCTCGACGCTTAATCACGACCCCTTGAAACGCTTGAACCCGCTCACGTTCGCCTTCCCTAACACGGTAATTAACTTTTACGGAGTCTCCGGAACGGAACTCTTGAATGTTGGGATTGCTATTGGTTTTTAACAGTTGATGGGCATCCACCGTTTAAGCTGCTCCTCTCTTTTGACACCCGTGTATTGTATATAGACAAGGGGGGTGGCGACAAGATGCTGATTGTAATGATCAATTATCAAAAAAGTTTGTAGTTAGACTCCCGGTGGGATGTACCCTATAGTCTCGAGGTGTTCGAGATCTTCTTTTGATAACAATGCTTGATTCAACAGGTCAGGTCTTCGATCCAAAGTTCTCTCTAATGCCATCCGACGACGCCACCGATCTATCTCTCGATGGTTCCCTGTAAGCAACACCTCTGGAACCTCCCATCCGCCGAACGACGCTGGCCTGGTATACACCGGGTGCTGCAATATGCCAGTAGTTATCGAATCTCCCTGAACACTAGATTCCGAACCTACCACGCCAGGTACCAGCCGCGCCACAGCATCAGCAAGGACCATTGCCGGCAACTCACCCCCTGTTAGCACATAATCTCCTATACTGACGTCATCTGTGACCAGTCGTTCTCGTACTCTTTCATCAACACCCTCATAGCGCCCACATATAATTATAAGGTGTTTTTGAAGTGCCAATTCTTGTGCCATTTTTTGGTCCAACACTTTACCTTGTGGAGAAGTCAATATAACCCTTGCCTTAGCCATTTCTAACTGCGTGAGTTCAGATAACACATCTTCGACGGCTGCGAATATGGGCTCCGCTTTCATGACCATTCCCCCACCGCCACCGAATTGATAGTCATCAGCCATACGGTGTCGGTCATAGGTGAAATCTCGGATATCATGAATTTTAAATTCGACGAGTCCGGATTGGGCTGCACGGCTGAGTATACTATGTCTAAATGGGCCATCAAACATCCCGGGGAAAAGGGTCAGGAAATGAAGTCGCATCGCTGATAACTCGGCTATCTAATCCGATTCGGGATGCCCATCAGACTTCCCCCTGAGAAGATCTAACGAATGGGACAACACAGGATTGATGACTGCGATACATTCCCGGACGGCCTTAGGGCTCCCAGGGAGTGTTACGATTAGAGTGTTCCCACGAATGCCAGCTACTGATCGGCTGATCATGGCCATCGGAGTTTTCTCGAGTGTTTCAGCACGCATTGCCTCGCAGAGGCCTGGAATTTGTTTCTCTACTACCGCTAAACAGGCCTCTGGAGTTACATCCGTGGGAGACAACCCAGTCCCACCAGTACTTACTATCAGATCTAGATTTAGATCGTCTGCCCATGTTTTAAACCGCTCTTCAATACGCCGCTGATCATCTGGGATTACCTCATATACGACTCGATCGTACATGGGTGGACTCAATAAATCACTAATGGTTAGGCCAGACGTATCATCCCTCTGACCATAGAATCCACTGGTACTTACAGTGAGAACGCCTAGCTTATACATGAATGCTCTCCAATCAGAATGTTATCACAGCGACTCGATCACGAAAAGGTAAATCTGGTTTCTAACAGTCACGACGTCACGGTATCAATTTTCCTTCTGTTGATCGGCTTGTCGTAATGCATATGTTGGCTTCTATCACTACTCAAATACATCAATTATGTTTGAAACTTTTTTGAGTTTTATTGCAATTACGGTATCAATTGGTTCGTTTTCTAATATACATTGATACAATACCTTGTATTTAACTCTATCGCATGCACAAGGTGTACAGATTATCCACGGCGAACAAACGATAAAAACAACTTGTTTCTGTTCAAATATTATGTTAGGCTCCTTGCCAAGCTAGGCATACATAACCCGGCCTATCATGAGTCCGGCCGTTGTGTCTGCTACCAAAACTTCGGACGGGGTAAACTGTATATCCCGCTCGTCTTCTCGGGATACTACCTAATAGATCCCTCCGATCGCTAAAAGAGACGCATGCTCTCGCGACCACTGCACTGCTGTGTAGTTGTGGTAAGTAGTTCAGATTCGCCACTTCGAACTGGAGAAGGTCTAATTGTTGTCTGTCGTAGATAAACCAGAGAATTTGATAGTAGGCAGCCTCCGTTGTCCTGCCAAAGACACGCAAGGAACCATCTATCACTCACCCGTTCTTGTGAATGAAGTGATGAGTGGATTGGCGGTTGAACCAGGACGGGATTTTATAGATTGTACGGCAGGCGAAGGCGGTCACACTTCGTCCATACTTTGCGCAGCCTTGCCAAAGGGACGAGTGTTGGCTATCGATTCGGATGCTACAGCGCTGGAAATTGCTTGTCGTAGATTAAGCGCCCACAAAAAGTCCTTACTACTCGTTCACAACAGTTACGCGAATATGGACACTGTGGCCCGCGACAACGGGTTCTCCCAAGTAGACGGTATACTAATGGATCTTGGTTTATCATCTCTCCAATTGGAAGGGTCTGGCCGTGGTTTCAGTTTTCTAAAAAATGAACCTTTAGATATGCGGTATGACTATTCCAAGGGAGCCACTGCGGCAGATTTGATAAATAATCTTCCAACTAATGAGCTGGCTGATTTAATTTGGATTTTAGGTCAAGAACGCAACTCTAGAGCGATCGCAAAGGCTATCTCTAATAACAGACCCATTACCACATCGGCAGAATTGGCAAGCGTCGTCGGTAAATTCGGACGGCGACGACGCCTAGGCATACATCCTGCTACTCGAACCTTTCAAGCACTTCGCATTGCCGTAAATAACGAGTTAGAAACAATTTCGGAAGGCCTGTCTAAGGCAATCACGTTGCTTAGACCCGGCGGTCGGCTCGTAGTGCTTAGCTACCATAGCTTGGAAGATCGAATTGTCAAAGATGCTATGAGGAACGAATCCAGGGAATGTATATGTCCTCCAGAAGCTATTACTTGCATCTGTACACACAAAGCTTCGATTCGCCGTATTAATCGCCGGGTGATTACTGCTTCTAAAGGGGAGCTGGATCATAATCCCAGAAGCCGCAGCGCACGCTTGCGTATAGCTGAACGATTGAACATGGAGACAACCTAGCTCGGCTAGGCAAGAAGAAAGGACGACAATCTATGACTCGAGATATTTTTTACACCGGTATAGATATCGGGTCCAGCAAGGTGTGCGCCATCATATCCAGGGTAGGTCCAAGCGGAGAGCTTAAAATAATAGGTTCCGGCCTGTCACAAGCACAAGGGGTACAAAAAGGACGGATTGTTGACACCACTGAAGCACAGAAATCGGTTCAATCTGCCCTAGATATGGCCCATGAATCTCTTGGCAGTCACGTGCCTTGGACATATGTCAGTATTTCTGGAAATCACGTCACTAATCTACGGACATCTGGGCTTGTCCATCCCTCAACGCTCGATAAACAAGTGTCAGCAGATGACGTGGCCCGGCTTACCCGAAATTCATACCCTGAGGTTCCTCCGGATAAAGAAGTGATCCACGTTACTCCCGTTTCATATCTGGCCGACAATGACTACAGTGTGCGGGACCCCATCGGGATGTACGCTGATCAATTGCAAGTTGAATCGCATGTGGTATTGGGTGATCGCAGTGCTGTTAACGATACTATCAAAGTAGTAGAAGATTGCGGTATTCCCGTTAAGGGACTCGTATTAAGTCCTATTGCCTCAGCCGAAGCAGTTCTTACACAAGACGAAAAGGAACTCGGGGTAGTACTGGCCGATGTAGGAGCTGGAAGCACGGACATCGTAGTTTTCGAACGTGGGAGCCTTCTATACAATACTTCCATCCCAGTTGGGGGATCTCATCTGACCCGTGACCTTTCCATAGCCTACCGCATCCCATTCTACTCGGCCGAAGACCTCAAGCAAAAATGGGGTCATGCGCTACCGGAATCGTTAGAGCGGGACGAAGAAGTTCTGCTCCCCGGTTTCCAGGGCCAACAGAGTCGGCTTAAACGACGTAGCGTTCTTTGCAAACCCTTGGTGGATAGGCTCCAAGAAACGTTAGCTCTGATCATGATCAAAGTCCAAGAAGCTGGGCTTCGACGCTTTCCTAAAGGAGGGCTAGTACTAACCGGTGGTTCAGCCGAAATGCCTGGGATCGCTTCCATGGCACAACAAATCTTTGGTTGCGCAGTTCGGGTCGGCCGGCCACAGCCGGTTCAAGGGTTGTCCATTGAACAACAGCGTCCATCTTTCGCGACTGCTATAGGGCTCTTAATGTGGGGAATACGAAACTACGGTGAGGAACGTAATTATCGTAAAACTGAAAAGATTGCCTCTTCGGTACGGGCGCATAAACCACTCTTTCACCGGATAAAGGATGCCATTGCGGCCTAGCAGGACTATTCAAAATTCCAATTTAAAGAAGGAGTATGCCATGTTGCCTCGAGACCAGGAACCTTTCGACCCATTAACCAGCGGATCTATACCTCAAAACGACCTCAAGCCTTACGGTAATCCCGTGATTAAAGTGATAGGGGTTGGAGGAGGTGGAAGCAACGCAGTTAGCCGTATGTTCAAAGAAAAGATACCCGGAGTCGAGTACTACGCCGTCAACACTGACGCACAGCACCTAGCACGATCAGAAGTTTCCAATAGGCTGACCATAGGACAATCGCTGACCCGAGGCCTGGGAGCCGGTGGTAATCCCGACATTGGCCGTCAAGCTGCAGAGGAAAGCATAGAACAAATAGAACAGATGGTCGGGGGAGCCGACATGGTGTTTTTGGCAGCGGGTATGGGCGGGGGGACCGGTACAGGAGCAATCCCTATTATTGCTCAAACCGCCAAAGACGCAGGAGCTCTCACCGTAGCCGTTGTAAGTAAACCGTTCTCGTTTGAAGTAGCAACTCGCCGGAAGAACACGGAGGAAGGCCTCTCTCGTATCATAGACCATGTAGATACACTGATAACAATTCCCAATGATCGTCTCCTGCAACTAGAACACGCTCAAGAACATTCTAAGTCTTGGGACGACGCTTTAAGGCTGGCTGACTCTGTACTTCATCAGGGCATCCAAGCCGTAGCTGAGGTAGTTACCGTTCCCGGGGAAATTAACGTTGACTTTGCCGATGTCAAAGCAATCATGCACAACGCTGGTCCCGCATGGTTAGCAATTGGTAAAGGAAAAGGAGAAAACAGAGCAATTGACGCAGCTAAAATGGCCACTAGAAGCCCATTGCTCGATATTTCTGTTGACGGGGCTAAGCGAATTCTGTTCGTTATGACAGGTGGACCCTCTTTGTCGCTAGTAGAACTACAACAAGCTTCGGAGGTCATGCATGAATTAGCCGATCCGGATGCTAACCTTATCTTCGGGACCGTAAAAGATCCAAAGATGGACGATGAAGTAAAAGTTACTCTAATCGCAGCATCCTTTCCGTTGGCTCAAGAGAACCTTATCCAGCGTCAGGATGAGCTGCGCCGATTACTTCGAGACACCGTCAGTCATACAGACAACGGTGACGAATTAGATGTCCCGAGCTTTCTCCGGAAGGAAGCACTTTCTCGAACTGGAGGCTACTTCGGATAGTCTGACAGCCTTCTTTTTTCATCAGAGTAATATTCTCGGACGCCAAGAAGACTAGTTTTCCTTTGACGGCAATCAAAGGCTCCGGGAACCTTTATAAGGCCCCGATGGTGTCATCGGGGCCTTTCGATTCCTCATCACTTTCTGATTTAAGAAGACTACTTTGGTTGCATCTTTACAGATTCATAGAACTTTGGAATATATCTTTGTTATGGATCGAAAATATGCAAGAGACTAATGTTGACTGTCCCTGCTTAGATACTATATATTGTGGGTCAAGGGCGCAGGTATACTAAATTTGGATGTAAATTGACACTCACTCGATGCGTTGCCCATATTGCGACAGTTTGGATTCCAAGGTTACTGACTCCCGTTCTGCGGAGGAAGGAATACGACGCCGCAGAGAATGCGTCAAATGCGGGCTGCGTTTTACTACGTACGAACGAGTACAAAACACAGCACTGCTTGTCGCGAAACGTGATGGTCGGCCACAGGAATTTGACCGTGAGAAACTCCTCGCTAGTATCACCATCGCCTGTGCTAAACGACCGATCCCCAACCACGAGATCGAGAAACTCGTCCAAGACATCGAACAAACTCTCCAAAGTTTGGGACGAGCAGAAATCCCGTCCGCCATCATTGGCGAAATGGTTATGGACAGGCTCCGAACCATGGATCGAGTCGCGTATGTTCGTTGGGCCAGTGTATATCGAGGATTTCAAGACCTGGAAAGCTTCGAGGAAGTCGTGAAGGATCTAAAGCAGGGTCCTAAAATTGAACAGGATTCTGCTCAGCTTAGCCTTCTGGAGGACGATATCTCCAAAAAAATCGCGCCACGCATTCGACGTCGCAGCAGATAATTTCTTAGAGTAAAAATCAAGCCATTGAAAGAACAAGTTGAAGGAAGCGGAATGAGCAAGATGAGGGCTGCAGTTTTAGACGCGGTGATCCCTCTACTTATCCCAACTCAGGGAATTACCCGCTCTCAATTAGCCAAAGCAGCTAGAATTAGCTACTCTCAATCCTGCCAAGTGCTCGAACGAATGCGTCATCATCGGTTAGTTCGGAGACACATCCATGGGTCCAAATATATCTATCGTCTCACCGCTTCTCGAAGCACCCTTACCGTGGGCGCATCTAACAGAATATCGCTGAATTAGTTATAGATAATATGTCCATCTTGAAACTTACACACAATGGGACTATCCCTACAAGGATCCGCCAGTACCTATCGCTGCCTATTATACGTTCCCGGAGTCCAAATTCATTGGTATCTATTGTAGATCCTAATCTTTCTAGACTTTTCCGAGCACGAGATCTAAACATCACAGCAATCTTTTTATCTTAGCACTGGACCGAATCACACGGCGGTCTAAGCAGAAATGTTCTATCTAGAGAGGCTACTTTGACAACATTACAACTTTCTCAAAATGCGGAAATAGTCCTGAAGACCCGATATTTATTAGGCGACGAGACTCCTGAAGATCTCTTCTGGCGAGTTGCTCGAGCTGTCGCCCAACCCGAAGTCCATACAGAACCATGGGCGCAGACTTTCTTCGACATGATGGCATCTTGTCAATTTATGCCCAATTCTCCCACCCTCTTTAATGCCGGTACAGGACAAGGCACTTTATCCGCCTGCTTTGTTATACCAGTAGAAGACACTATGGAAAGTATCATGAAAGCAGCTACCACCTCCGCCATGATCCAAAAATTCGGGGGCGGCATCGGCTATGCTTTTTCAAAACTTCGCTCTAGGGGTAGCCATATAACAACTACCCATGGTAAGGCATGTGGTTCTGTATCAGTTCTGAAAATGCTTAGCGCTCTCAGCGACATGATCACCCAAGGCGGGAAACGCCATGGCGCCAACATGGGCATACTTCATGTTAGTCATCCCGAAATCTTAGATTTCATCCACATGAAAGATGACAATCAAATTGCACAGAATTTCAACGTGTCTGTGGCAATCACTGACGATTTTATGCGCGCAGTAGACATGGGCGCAGACTGGGATCTTATCGATCCTAATAGCAAGGACATTGTATCCACGATACCTGCACGCACAATATGGGATGACATTATAGATTCGGCATGGCAGACTGGCGATCCAGGTCTTTATTTCATAGATGAAGCCAATAGAGATAACCCGACACCACATATAGGTGATCTCGACAGTACCAATCCCTGCGGGGAAGTTCCGTTACTGCCGTTCGAAGCCTGTAATTTAGGATCCATAAACTTAGCCAAGTTCACCAACGACTCCGGTTTTAATATCGACGGGTTGACTCAAGTAACACGTACAGCCACGAGGTTTTTAGATAACGTGGTGACTATAAACTCGTTCCCGATACAAGAAGTTAAATCAGCTGTAGACAAAACACGCAAAATTGGTCTTGGAATAATGGGCTGGCATGACGCACTGGTCAAACTTAACGTTCCGTTCGATTCTCCGAAAGCTATGGAACTAGCTGACACAGTGATGGGTACAATTAATAACGTTGCCAGGGACACGTCTATTGAACTGGCACGAGAACGAGGCCCGTATCCAGAATGTCGTGAGGCTATACCGATACGCAATGCCACCCGGACATGCATAGCACCTACCGGTAGCATCAGCGTCATAGCAGGAGCTTCAAGTGGAATTGAGCCCATTTACGCGCTCGCTTTCGTCAAAAACGTTCTAGATGGGAAACAACTTCGCGAAGTAAATCCTTATTTTGAGCAGATCGCAAAACAACGCGGATTCTACAGTGAAGACCTGGTGGCTGAAATAGCTCGTACCGGCTCCGCCCAGAACATCGCCGAAGTTCCCGACGATGTCAAAGATCTCTTTAAGACATCTTTGGAGATTGACTACCAAACCCATGTGAATATGCAGGCTATATTCCAAAAGCATACTGACTTAGCGGTTAGCAAAACTATTAATATGCCTAACACAGCTACCAAAGACGATATTGAACAAGCCTACCGCACCGCCTATTCAACCCGATGCAAAGGAATAACAATCTATCGAGATGGCTCAAAGCCAACCCAGGTCTTAGAAATACAATCTCAAAAACCGACGGCTGAGACTGCAGACACGATATCAAAACGAGGTCTAAAACCCAGAGTTAGACCTCGAGAAATGATGGGGGTTACTGAACGGGTTAGAACTGGTCACGGTAATATGTACGTTTCGATCAATTTTGATGACGCAAATAAACCTTTCGAAGTATTTTCTACCTTGGGTAAAGCTGGGGGCTGTGAATCCGCTAGTCTGGAGGCCATTTCAAGATTAATCTCCCTGGCACTACGATCCGGAGTAGATCCAAAAACCATTTCCGAGCAAGTCCGCGGAATCACATGTGTACCAGCATGGGACGAAGGCGTATTAGTAGGGTCTCCGGCCGACGCAGTGGCCCTAGCGATGGAACGCCACATTACTGGATCCGCCAGAGGCGAGGGATGGGGCGGTTATGCGGCACAACTGAGACTTGCTACCGAAACCAAAGAGATGACAGGACCTACATTACATGGTAATGGTAACGGCAACGGTTCCAACGCCTCACACAATCATGGTGCCGGAGTACGATGCCCTGACTGCAACACAGAACTAATCTTTC
This sequence comes from SAR202 cluster bacterium AD-804-J14_MRT_500m, assembly GCA_009391275.1. The sequence goes on from VEXF01000006.1 coordinate 21,167, forward strand.
AAGAATCCTGCCTCTCCTGCCTCTCTTGCGGTTGGAATCGTTGCGGATAAATCAATGATGAACTGACAGCATCACGGGTCTCGCTCCTAAGACTTTAACGACAACACCCTCCTAAAGGCTTGGCCCTCGGGATTAGCACAAAGTTAATTCCGAGGGCCTTTTCATAACTTAAAACAATATTGGCCCGCGCCAACAAATACACTCTTCCTAATCAGCGACCCACAACAGACAGAGATACAGCACATAAAAGGAAAATTCCCAACGGACACACGCCAAGAGTTCACTTTCATTACATGATATAACCCAAACAAACGACTCGTTTTTGAAATCTACATATTTGAGATTCTTGCAATGCTATAATTCATTTAACATATCGAAGGAAACGGCATAATGACATCCACCATCCCACCAGTAATAGCCATCACTATGGGAGACCCATGCGGGATTGGACCAGAAGTTATAGCCAAGGCATTGGCAGACAAAGACCTGCGGAAGTTATGTCGCCCTATCGTGATAGGTAATGCCACGGCAATGACTCTAGCTGTAAAGCTAGCTGGTTTATCGTTGACTCTGCGTAAATTCGAATCTTCGGACGGTTTTTCTCCCAGATCCAACTCCATCCCGATTATAGACCCAGGGAATCTGGATCCGAATGAGATCACAATAGGGAAAATTTCTTCAAAATGTGGTCAAGCTGCCATGGAATGGGTTACTCAGGCTGCGGATTTAGCCATGAAAGGAATAGTTCAAGGATTAGCCACAGCACCTGTAAACAAAGAAGCAGCCAGTTTAGCCGGCTACAAAGCTATTGGCCACATGGAACTACTCCAAGAACTCTCTGGAGCCAAAAACGTGGCCACCATGCTAATGTCAGGCAAATTGCGAGTAGTACACCTAACCACACACCGATCGTTGCGCGTTGCATGTGATTACGTAACAAGGGACCGCATACTGTCCATTCTAAAATTAACTAATGACAGCCTATTAGAATGGGGATTCTCGAAACCCCGGATAGCCGCAGCAGCATTGAACCCTCACGGGAGCGATGGGGGTCTCCTTGGCACAGAGGAACATACAGAGATATCACCGGCAGTATCAGATGCCAAAGCTTTAGGAATCGATGCTTCGGGCCCTATCCCAGCCGATATAGTATTTCACCAAGCTATACAAGGGAACTACGACGCGGTTTTAGCCATGTACCATGATCAGGGACACATCCCCATCAAAGTTCATGGGTTTGAACGTAGCATCAGCGTCAACTTGGGACTGCCGTTTGTTCGAACATCGGTCGATCATGGTACGGCGTTCGATATTGCTGGTAAAGGGATAGCAGACCATCTGAGCATGATCGAAGCTATTCGATCCGCGGCAACTCTTTCTACAGCGAACAGGTTAACGCAATGTTGATACACCAAATATCAATCACACACCAGTATCCCAGCCCAACTGTCTCACGGATTTTCTCAACACGATGAAGCTTGCATTTATTGGAGGCGGTGCAATGGCTGAAGCCATAATCAAAGGGGTGATCGCGTCAGCCGTAGCAGATCCTCAAGACATATCAGTGTCTGATATAGACGAATCCCGCTGCAGATATTTAACGAACCAATACCGTATTTTTACTACTGTAGACAACACCACAGTATTAGAAAATGCAGATATATTGGTCCTTGCGGTTAAGCCTCAGAACTTATCGAATGTTGCTGACCAAATTCGAGATTCATTAGATCCTGACATGCCTGTTGTTTCAATTCTCGCCGGTACGCGCATGAATACCTTAACAAATTCACTCAATCACAAGTCCGTGATTCGAGTTATGCCGAATACCCCTGCTCAAGTAGGGGCAGGTATAAGCTTATGGCTTTGTTCTTCTGATATGAACCCCGAAAACGCATCTATGATGCAGTCTATTTTACAAACGTTTGGCCAAGAAATCCGCGTAGAAGATGAAAGATATATAGACATGGCCACTGCACTTAGCGCCAGCGGTCCAGCTTACGTTCTTAGTTTTTTAGAATCGATGGTAGATGCTGGTGTCTACATAGGATTGCCTAGAGAAATGGCTCGACTTCTAACAATTCAAACGGTAATTGGTAGCTCCAAATTAGCGGCGGAGACCAGACAACACTTCGCAGAACTACGAGACATGGTCACATCACCAGGTGGAACAACCGCAGAAGGATTATTAGCATTGGAAGAGGGTAAGTTCCGTGCCACAGTAATCAACGCAGTAATAGCTGCGTACCAAAAGTCCATCGTGCTAGGAGAAAAGTAGAGTTCTGTTTAGATGATTGAATTAATAGATCTGTTGCTTACGTTCCTCACGATTGCAATATTCGCTCGGGTAATCGTGTCATGGATAGCCCCCAGAGGGGGTATCAATAACCCCATAGTGAATATCATATATCAGATCACAGAGCCTATTATGATGCCATTCAGACGTGTAATTCCGCGGATAGGAATGTTTGACTTTACACCTATGGCAGCTATGTTCACGATATTTTTAATTAGGATGGCTGTCGACAAAATGTTGGCAGGTTAGCGGTAAATCAGAAACGCATAACCAGTTTTGAGGAGCCAGTTGCCCATGTATCAAAAAGAACTTCTTAAAGGCAACACAGAAACATTGCTACTATCAATCCTATCCGTAGAATCTATGCACGGATATAGAATAATCAAAGAAATCGACCAACGAAGCAGCGGATACTTCCGATTCAAAGACGGAACCTTATATCCAGCTCTCCACCGGTTAGAAGCAGCAGAGCTTATAAAAGGATACTGGGGGCAAAGCTCTACTGGTACGGCGAGGCGTTACTACTCTATCACCCCCAAGGGCCAAGATATGCTGGCAGACCGGCTTGAAGAATGGCGTAGGTTTACTCAAGCAGTCAACCTTGTCATGCCTGCTTGGGCAACACAAGGTGCTACTGGTTAAGACTGATGCACAATCGGAACAACAAATATATAGAACGGCTAGCCCGCCGATTGAAACTCGAACCCTCCACTAACCAAGATATTCTTCTGGAATTGCAAGGACATATATCCGATCGAACCTTGGACCTACAATCCCAAGGTCTGACTAAGGGAGAAGCTGAAAAACATGCTGCACAAGACTTAGGCAACGTGGACGTATTAGCAGACGATATGTATTCAGTTCATAGCCAAGGAAACTGGAAGGTGGTACTAATCGCTGCCCTTCCACACTTGTTGTTAGCCGCACTTTTCGCTCTCCACCTTTGGACTTCACTCCTAGTAATGATCTTATCCCTCGCCTTGTTCACCCTAGTTGCTTACAAAGGATGGAACACTGGAAGAGCCAGATGGGCCTATTCATGGATAGGTTACTCCTTGGCGGCTCCAACTATATCTTGGATCATGTCATTGATGGCGTTGGGCTATGCGTTTTGGGTTTTCGCTACAACCGGGCATTTGCCTTTCGGGGTGCCGTTATTAATCTTCCTAATAGCTTATTTCCCTGTAAGCCTTTGGGTTGTTGTTTCAGTAACGCTAAAAGTCATCAGGAGAGATTGGCTACTAGCTTCACTTACTGCTTTGCCGTTCCCATTCCTCACAAGCTGGGTCCTTTTTCTCAACTGGGAAGGTGGTCATTGGGCAGGCGCACCAAAACTTCAAGAAAATGCAACTGACCAAGCTCTGGTATTCGTGGCCTTAGCAATCACTACAGCGGTATTCTTGAAAATAGGACATCGTGTGATGCAAATTTGCCTGCTTTCTGTATCCACAACCCTGCTAGTAATATTCACGGTGGTTGCTGTTCCTCTTAGTTTTGGCTTTTTAGCCGCTATCTTACTTGGGTTGGCATCCGTTGCCTTCCTTCTCAGCCCTGCCATCCTAGAACCAAGACTTCCAAAGCACGCCAGTCCAATACCTGCACAACCCGACACTGGAAAAGCGATAACAAATTGGTTCGAAAAAGCAGGGTAACGGTAGTAGTAGATAGTAGTTGCTGCCTACCACACAATCTCCAAAAAGATTCAGGACTCGTCGTCGTTCCGCATCAACTGATAGTAAATGGGAGAGCTTATCGTGATGGAATTGATATCCAAGCGGATGAGTTTTACCGCATGCAAAAGATTCAGACTACTACGACAACCACCTCTGGACCAACGGTAAAGGACTTTTTAGACGTTTTTCAAAAAGCATGTGCAGACGGAAAAGACGTCCTTTGTCTTACCTTGCCATTTAGACTTAGCTCTGCTACGCACGAGGCTGCATGCATAGCAATGCGGGCAGTCAAAGACAAATTTACAAATCAAAGAATTCAAATCATCGACAGCCAAGCGTCAGGTGGTGCTGAGGGGTTAATCGCACTGGAAACGGCCCGTAACGCTCGTGCAGGTGCGACACTAGAAGAATTGATACACGTCGTTAATAACCTGATACCCAAGGTCCATCTCCTTGCCTTTTTAGAGACTCTTCAATATCTCAAAAGAAGCGGTAGAATTACCAAAGTCAAGGCATGGGCAGGATCTATCTTTCAAATAAAACCACTTGCTGAGTTCCGTCTCGGGAATGCAAAATTAATATCGAAACCCCGTAGCAGAGCCAAAGCGATCGAGCAACTTTTCTCAATTGCTCAAGACCGGATAGGTGCTCGGCCCGTGCATGTCAATGTAATGCACGCTAACGCTTTAAAGGACGCTACCGAGTTGTATCACAAGGTAAAACTAACACTTGACTGTCGTGAGATCTTCGTAAGTGAGTTTACCCCGGTCATGGGGTCTCATACTGGGCCAGGTGTACTGGGGCTCGCCTTCTATCAAACAGATTAAATGGCTTGCTTTTACATGTACGTTGCTTCTGTATAATAAACGATTCATTTATTATCATTTGAGCAGCTAGAACATAACCCTTTTAGCTTACAAAACACTCAACGTTACTAGACTTGCATCGCATATCAGCAAAGCAAGTTACTCTTATAAAATGGAGGGTTGCGCATATGGATATCAGGGTCATAAAGGATAATCCAATCAACGTCAAATCGCCTGTTCTTATCGTAAGTATTTTTGAAAAAGAAGACTTACTTGTCGGCATCAGCAAAGAGATAGACCAGGCCCTTGAAGGAGCCTTTCACAGGCTCATTGATGACGGTGAGATAAAAGGGGCAAAAGGCGAACTTACACTCATTCATACGTTCGACCGAATTGGCCCATCTAGAATATTGGTCGTAGGATTGGGCAAAGAGGAACAATTTGACATCAATACAATCCGTGAAACCATGGGGCAGGCTTGTCGTTTTCTTAGATCCAAAAGAATCACTTCAATCTCCACAGTTGCACACGGCATCGGCATCCCCGGCATCGAGAGCAAGTCCTCCGGCCAAGCCATAGCTGAAGGGACATTGCTAGGACTCTATAAATTTAGCCAATACCAAGATGAACATGATAGCGCCACGGATATCGGAGATTTAACCATTATCGAGAATAAATCTTCTGACGTAGAATCCATCCGAAATGGAGTTCGTATAGGTACCATCATTGCCGAAGGCACATGCCTAACACGTGATATGTCCAATGAACCGGCCAACATTATGACGCCTGCAAGAATGTCAGAGATAGCGAGGCAAGTGGCGGATTCCGATGGATTGGGTATCGAAGTACTAGAACAGAAAGATATGGAATCTCTTGGAATGGGCGCGTTATTAGGAGTTGCCAAAGGCAGTCATCAGCCACCTAAGCTGATCGTATTAAAATATACCGGAAACCCAGACAATCCCTCCGATAATCTGGGGTTTATCGGGAAAGGCATCACATTCGATACAGGTGGTATTTCCTTAAAACCCGCAGGCGGTATGGAAAATATGAAAGGAGACATGACCGGAGGTGCCTCGGTCATAGGCACAATGCAAGCAATAGCCAGACTGAAGCCAAAGCTAAACCTTACTGGGATAGTTCCCGCTACAGAAAACATGCCGGGTGGTGAAGCTCAGAGACCTGGTGACGTAGTACGTGCAATGAACGGAAAAACAATCGAAGTAATCAACACAGATGCCGAAGGACGCCTAGTTCTTTCGGACGCCATGGTATACGCCACGCGAAATGGCATCAATCGCATGGTAGACATAGCTACCCTTACCGGTGCCATAGTCGTTTCGCTAGGCAAGATTTGCACAGGAGTCATGGGGAATGACCAGGATTTGATTGACAAGGTTATCTCTGCGGCAACTTCAGCCGGTGAAAAAATGTGGCAGCTTCCAATGTATGACGAATATAAAGAACAACTAAAAAGCAACATAGCTGATATGATGAATGTTGGCGGCCGAGACGCTGGCTCCATTACGGCTGCCAAGTTTTTATCGGAGTTCGCTGGAAATACCCCTTGGGTGCATTTGGACATTGCTGGAACCTACAGGAGCGACACCAACAAAGGCTATATGGTCAAGGGATCGTCGGGAATCCCGGTTAGAACTCTTATAGACCTCGCCTTGGCGGAAGCATCGTAAAGGAAGTATATTTAAAGAGTCGCTATTAGACAGGTAGGGACATGGTGAGCGTGGCCAAGTGGTTAAGGCGCCAGGTTGTGGCCCTGGAGATCGTGGGTTCGACTCCCATCGCTCACCCCAAACACCCCACCGTTTGATGTGCCCCGGTAGCTCAATGGATAGAGCACCTGGCTTCGGACCAGGGGGTTGGGGGTTCGAGTCCCTTCCGGGGTACCAACATTTCCGAAAATTCTCTATCTAAGCTTTTCCTGACCTACCATATTGTCTGCGTTTTAAACCGCCTGATCTTACGACTAACCCTAGATTGTTAATAGTTTTGGTCGCCTTTGAAGTACGAACCCTCCAAGTGCCCCGAATAATGCGCTTAGCGCTGCCATTGCAAAAGCCCACTGCAAAGTTCCAGTAGCATCAGCGACTGCCCCAGCTACTGAAGGTGCAATGGATTGACCCAGAATCGCTCCTACCGAGAAGAGACCAAAAGCGGCTGACGCGAATCTCACCGGTACATACTCTCCTGCAGCCGCAGCACAAATCGTGTAGTTTGCCCGAATAGTTAACCCGGCAAAAATGGATGCTATGACTAATACCCCAATCGATGGTATTAACCAAAATAATCCGTAGCTGACCCCCAGGAAGCAAAATGCCAGGGTCAGTGAAGTCGGTCGACCCAATTTGTCTGAAGCTCGGCCCCAAACCACGCTTCCAAGCAAGCTTAACGCTCCTATAACAACCATTAGGTTGCCTGCTAAATCTAATCCGTTCGAATATTCATCTGCCAAATACGCACCAAAGTATGCTGAAAATATCCCAACACCCCAACCGGAACAGAAGGCCATGCCGGTTATCCACCAGACCACCCGATTGCGGTACACTTCTAATGGCCACCTTGGAGAACCGTCCTTTTCATGATTAACTGACGATCGTGTTAAGTTCTTTTTTAGGGGACTATCGTTCAACAATATAATAGCCAACACCCCAACAACCAACACAACAACCGCTAAGATGTACCAGACATCTCGCCATCCATCTACTGGATCATTTTTAACCAACCTTGGCACCAATAATCCAGATACCAAGAACGGAGCTGCGGATCCCGCAGCCGCCAAGCCAGCTGCTAGCCCTCGAGTCTCACTATCAAACCAAGAAGATATCAATCCCATCATCGGAGTGATTGCGGCAGAAGCGGCGAATCCCATAACTACCATAGCAACTATAGCAACTAAGTAGTTTGGTGCGAATCCAAATAATATCATCGCCACGCTAGTTACGATCGCTCCTACACCAATAATGAACCGGCTCCCATATCTAGCGGCCAGCGTGCCAAATACCATTGCCCCCAACATCCTCAGAGCAGAACCAATAGTCATTAAAAGACCAGCTTGCGTGTAAGAAAGCTCCAGCCCTTCACGCATCGAAGGAACTGTCAAACTATGTGTAAATTGCACAAATCCATAGCCAAGATTCACCAGAAACCCAACACCTAGGATCACAGCAGAATAACTTAAAACCCAAACTGGAAATAATCTTGTTAAATGGGGTTTTCTCATACACCTATTATCTTGGGTACTATCGGTGAGACTATGTTGCCCATCTCTCCTATAGCTTCGCAAAACCAGCTACAAGCCGCTGAATAGTATGCTCGTCTCGATTGATCGTCAATGTCACCACCAGATACAACCCCCGGGATTGAACAGATACTATTATATTGAGGTCTGAACCAAGTATTATCCAGAAAAGGGTTCTGGATGCAGACCTCTACAACTTTGATTTCTTAAAAATTCGGAGCCGAATACCCATCGTTGACGGGAAATCATCGTCTGTTTACACTTTTCAGGGCTCAAAACATCTTCTGATGGAGAATCACAAATGCAATGGACAACTGACGTTGCTATCGTAGGAGGCGGTGTCATAGGCTGTTCAATCGCCTACCGTCTTGCAAAATTAGGCGTGAAAAGTTCAGTGTTTGAGCGCGACCTTTTTGGTGGAGGAGCGTCTGGAGCCACCGCTGGTGTGATAGGTCCTGTATGGCATGTAGATCCTTCAATGGACGCAATATCAACACTTGGCCTCAGAAGTCTAGAGATCTTTAAAACCTTATCTTCGGAGCTGAAAGCAGCAGGCGTTGACCCTCAATTCCAGCAAAACGGAATACTAAAAGTCGCAACTACACCTGAACAAATGAAATTGTTACAAGATGGATTAGCATGGCAAGGAGAACTCGGTCTTGATGTGCAATGGCTAGACAGACAAGAGGTTGTTGAAAAAGAGCCTGATATTCATCCAGATATATTGGGCGGTGTATTTTCTCCACAAGAAGGCTCGATACACGGCCAGCAATACCTGAACTCCCTTATTCATGCATCTGCTCTTATGGGAGCCACATTCCATGAGAGAGTAGAAGTCATTGGATTAGAGCGCCAAGGCGATTCCATTATAGGGGTTAAGACCAACAACGACATCGTCCACGCTGGACATACAGTTATAACCGCAGGTCCCTGGACCAGAAATACAGATCAATGGTTAGGAAACAGCATTCCTGTTCGTCCCGTCAAAGGTCAGAGATTGTTGCTAAAACTACAAGGTTTCCTTCCAAAAACCCCAGTCAACAATTTCCTAGGTTATGCTATCCCACAAATGGACGGCAATGTGCTAATAGCTTCTACAAGAGAAGAAGAGTTGTTTGACCAAAATATTACAGCAGTAGGTATACGTGAACTCTTAGGAAAGGCCGAATCAATATTCCCGTGCCTCAAGAGTGCGACCTTCGTTGGTGGTCGTGCAGGAGTCCGTCCAGGATCTCCTGATGGTATCCCTATAATGGGCCCGATTCCGGGATACAATCAACTCAGCGTGGCATCAGGCCATGATCAAATCGGTGTTATGTTAAGTACGGGAAGTGCAGAACTTATGGCAGACTTCATAGTTTCTGGTAAAAAGACCAATCTTGAGGCATTCGATCCATCGAGATTTCTATGACCATACATCCTGGGTTTCTGAAATTTTAACTACGAATTGATGGGAGCAAAGATAATGGCAGAGCTTTTGATAAAAAACGGAATGGTTATTGATGGAAGCGGTAGTCCTGGATTCTTTGCCGCGGTGTTAGTAAAGAATGAGCACATTTCCGTACTCCGAGGCGATGTCTCTCAAATATCGGCTGATAGAGTGATAGACGCATCTGGACATATTGTTTGTCCCGGATTCGTAGATATTCATTCTCATGCCGGTTTGACCATTCTAGGGGAACCTCACCATGATCCCAAGGTGCGACAGGGAGTCACCACTGAACTCATTGGCATCGATGGCATTTCCCATTCGCCCTTTAAATCAACCGAGGAATTGAACCGGTACATCTGGCTAGATGCTGGATTGAACGGTTACCCGCCTCAACCTGCAGATTGGCTTACCGTAGCTGACCAGTTGAGTCGTTATGACAACAAAGTAGCGATAAATATAGCGTACATATTAGGTAATTCCCCAGTTCGTATTTGGGCTATGGGGTACGAAGATCGCGAACCCACATCCTCTGAGATGGCTGATATGAAAGCAGTGACAAGAGAAGCTATGGAAGAGGGTTCGTGGGGTCTTTCCTCAGGTCTAGACTATCCACCTGGTCTATATGCCAGTACCGAAGAATTAATATCACTATCCGAGGTATCTGCAAAATTTGGGGGGTTTTATCATACGCATGTTAGATCCAGCCTTGGAGTGAATGGCCTAATGGCGCCTTGGGAAGAAGCGTTGGAGATAGGTCGTCGTAGCGGGAGCCCTGTACATTTGACCCACTACCGTCAAGGAAGCCAACTTGTAGGAAGCCAATGGGATTTCATTGGCCTTGTTGAGCGAGGACGAGAAAATGGTATGGACGTAACGTTCGATTGCTACACCTATCCACATTCTGGTACTAGCCTTACTATAGGTATTCCAGCATGGACCAAAGCCAAAGGACCAGAAGGGTTAATGGCAGCACTCAAAGACCCAGAGTCTCGTGAGCGCATGAAAGAGACGTTTCCTCCAGGCCGCAACGTCACAGGAGCCGACAACTGGCTCACAAATTTCCAGAAACCAGAAAACAAAAAATATGAAGGCAAACTTCTCATAGAAATAGCAGAGATGCGAGGCCAAGATGTTGCAGATTGTTTGTTTGATTTGGTGCTAGACGAAAACCTTGGGATCTCGACTGTGGGCCGGGGAACTAACCCTCACACCCTTGCTACTTTCGTAGCCCACCCACTTGGTATGATCGCGAGTGATGCGATCCTTTTTGGTGACTTCCCAAGCCCACGGAGCTACGGGTGCTTTCCGCTAGTTTTAGCTGAATTTGTTAGATCTGAACGTCAACTGACATTAGAAGAAGCTATACGGAAGATGACCTCGTTTCCTGCTCAACGCCTAGGACTACCTGACAGAGGTCTTCTGCGAGATGGTTTTAAAGCGGATATAGTGATATTCAACAAGGACACGGTAAAAGTTCAAGCTACCCGCGAAAACCCCAAACAATTCCCACAAGGAATCCCTTACGTAATTGTGAACGGGGTCGTTGTAATTGAGAACGGTGAGAATACAGGTGCCCTCCCTGGACGATCTCTACGACGAGGAAGAACATCTACGTAACGTTATGCCCTTCAATCGTACGACGCGTATTAGCCTGTTTAGCAACAGAGTCCGTAGGAGAAATTCACCATGAGACTTCAGAACAAGGTAGCTATAATCACGGGAGCTTCGCGAGGTCAAGGTGCAGCCGAAGCCAGGTTGTTCTCTAAAGAAGGTGCTAAGGTGGTGGTGGCTGACATCTTAGAATCTGAAGGACAAAAAGTTGTCGATGACATTAATGATGGTGGCGGGGAAGCCATCTTCATCAAACTAGATATTTCCATGGAAGAAAACTGGACACGTGCGATCAACACAACCATCGCAAAATTCAAAAAAATAGACATCTTGATCAACAACGCTGCAATAGTTATCCTAGCAATGCTTGAAGATACCACACTCCAAATGTGGGACAAGCAAATGAGTATTAATGCCAGAGGTGCATTCCTTGGCACTAAAGCTGTCGTTCCAGCGATGCGTCAGGCCGGCGGCGGCTCCATAGTCAATGTATCATCCTTGGGGAGCCACATCGCACTGCCCGGACTTTCAGCCTACGCTGCTTCGAAAGGTGCAATGCGTATATTTACCAAATCTACCGCCGTGGAATTTGCAACAGACGGCATCCGAGCTAATTCAGTACACCCGGGGACCATTCGGACACCCATGGTAGAGGAATATTTGAAGGATCCAGAATACGTTCGGATTAGAATGCAAAACTGCCCGCTAGGAAGAGTAGCAGAGCCGGAGGAAATAGCGTACGGAGTCCTCTATCTGGCTTCTGATGAAGCCTCATACGTTACTGGTTCAGAACTCATAATAGATGGCGGCCGGGCTGCACAATAACGAAAATTTTTCTTACCCGTCATAGGTCTTAACATCTTCCAAAGTTGAAATCATTGGGCCGTAAAACCCCCATCTACAATTAAGGGCGATCCAGTAACGAAGGAGGATTCGTCAGAAGCCAAAAACAAAGCAGCATTTGCTATTTCTTCAGGGCGCCCGAATCGTCCCATTGGATGTCGATCTCTTATCTTTGTAAATAGATCAGGGTTATCAATCAAAGGCTGAACAAGGTTAGTTTCAACATAACCTGGACAAATGCAATTGACCCTCAAGTTACTTTTTGCATGTGCGAGTGCTAGGTTTTTAGTAAATTGAACTACCGCTCCCTTTGATGGTACGTACGCACTGAACCCTCCTTTTCCAGTGTACTCAGAACCAACTAGCCCCATAACAGACGCCATATTGATGATAGAGCCGCCTCCACAATTTATCATATCTGGGACACAGTACCAGGCCATTAAATAAACTCCTTTTACATTCACCTCCATTACCCTATCCCAAACCTCTTCATCACTATATTCAGAAGGCACTATCCGATCATTTATCCCTGCGTTGTTGAGTAAAACATTGACTTTTCCGAAAGCATTAATCGTGGTTTCGACGATACGTTTTGCATCGTCAGACAATGAAACATCTCCGACACTGTATACAGCATCGCCACCTGCAGCCACTATGGCGTCAGCCACTGCTTTGACTGATGTTTCGTTCACATCAGTAACGGATATCTTGGCACCTTCACGGGCGAAAAGCTCCGCCGTCGCTTTACCGATACCAGATGCCGCTCCCGTAATCAACGCCACCTTACCTTCTAATCGCATCTATATATCCTCCTTTAGGCCTGAAAACAGTCCGTATATTCCCTATCTCTAACCAATGATTGGCAAATACTTAATGTGTTCCTTGCCATTAGGAAACAAGCGCATTGTTATATGGACATTAATCTAATTAGGATGAATAACGAGCACTCAAAAGTTCATCGTCTAGGCCCAGTTCAGCTTGCCCAACTATCTCGAGTGATCTATCGACGTTAGGCGGCATCAAAGTACAGGTTCGGACATCTCTGTAGATACGTTCGGGTGGCAGACCTTTGTGGGCGAACCGCCCTCCTCCCATCTGCATAACCTTATCTGTCACCATCAATGCCGCTTCTGTGGCCAAATATTTCGCTCGTGCTGCGAGAATTGCTCGGTGTATAGGATTCTGATTCATCCACTTTGAGGCAGACTGATATAAAACCAAACGTGCACTTTCAAGGGCAAGTTGCATTTGTGCTACTGCTCGTTTTACCACTACTCCATGCGATAAAGGTGCTGGATCTGGGGTCAATCGTTGACTTGACACGTATTCAACAAAAAAGTCTAGTGCGCGCTGAGCCGCACCGATGTATATACCTGCATACCCTAATCCGAAACTTTGACCTACCCCAACCTTTTCGGCCGCGCCCGGTTCCCCAAGAACTGCATTCTCATCGACAAAACATTCATTAAAACTCACCTTAGGACTTACCGTAGCTCGCATACCTAACGTATCCCAGCCGCTATGGATTTCCAATCCAGAGGCGTTATTAGGAACTAATGCCATCAAAAGACTCCTCGCCCCGTCGTCAGATTCTCTGCTACAGTGGACCATATATCTGTGTGCTCCACCAGCCATGGTGCAGAAATGTTTATCTCCACTGATGCTGAATCCTTCTTTTACAGGTACTATTATGGTACCTACAGTGCCTGCGCCACCTCGACGTCCAGGCTCACTCCCCCAGCTACCAAACAACAGACCTTCTTCCACTACTTCAGAATAATAGCGAGTTTTCTGATTTAAGCTCGCCAGAGCATCTATATACCGTTGGACTGTTGAATGCATATGCAAAGTCATAGCACTGTTCGTGCAACCCTGAGCCAATCGTTCCACCACCATGATATAGGTCAGCATGTCTAATTCTTGTCCGCCGTGCTCTCTAGGCACAGATATTGACAGAAACCCTTGTCTCCACAAATCTTTCCAACTATCAATTGGGTGACTAGCTACTTCGTCATAATAGGCTGCTCGAGGTTCAAGGAATTCTTTAGCTACAACCGATGCTTTAGCCACAATATTTTGTTGGGCCTTTGTTAGAGAAAAATCCATATATATGACAACCTCCACCAGTGCCAGTATAACGTCCAAAGATTCCCATCTCTAGTTCTAGGTATCTCCCGTTAGAGTGTAGGGTGGCCCATAACATGACCGCGGTGTACAATGCGCCAGCAGGCTGGGAATTGCCCCGTTCTAAGGAGGGATTAATGGATCTGGGATTGTATTTGGAGTTCCCCAGACGGGATGGTGAAAGTGAGGCCCAAGCGTTCGAAGAGTCTATGGTTCAAGCCAGAATGGCCGAGGACCTTGGACTAGACAGCGTTTGGTTAGCCGAGCTTCACTTCAGCCCAGGTCGGTCGGTCTTAGCGTCTCCATTGCTCGTAGCCAGCTATATTGCGGGAATCACTCAACGCGTACACGTTGGTACCGCCGTAGAAGTGTTGCCCCTAGGGAATCCTTTGCGATTAGCAGAAGAGGTCGCAACATTAGACCACATCTGCCATGGACGATTAGAATTTGGGATCGGCAGGAGTGGGGCCGCAAACGCTTACAAGGCATACAACGTTCCATACGACGAAAGCAAATCTCGGTTCTTCGAAGCCTTAGAAATCATGATTGCAGCTTGGACTCAAGAACGTTTTTCATACGATGGAAGATTCTTTCAATACAATGACGTTTGCGTAGTACCAAAACCACTTCAACAACCATATCCTAGCCTTCGCATAGCAGTTAACTCTCCGGATACGTTTCCGGTGGCGGCTCAAATGCGACTGCCTATTTTTATCGGACTAAGAGCCCGTCCAGATCTCCTTCAACAAAGAGTCGACAGTTACTATCAAGCTTGGGACGAAGCTGGAAACCCAGGGAAACCCGACGTTTGCCTAAGACTTCCAATCTATGTAGCAGAGACTATGGAAAAGGCCTTAAAAGAGCCTAAAGAAAGTGCTATGGCTTTTTCCAAGAGTCGACTCGAATTGGCCGTCAATCAGCCTATCCCTGGCCTCTCTGACGAAGAAAACCAGGAACGCATTGAACGAGGGAAGCGAGTCCAGAACATGACCTATGAAGAGGTTCTGGAATCCGATGTGGCCTTTGGCACACCCGAGGTCGTCACACAAAAAGTTTTGGAATATAAAAAGAAATTCCAGTTAAGCAGTATCATAATAGAAGTAAATATTGGAAGTACTATCCCTCGGGTTGGAGTAGAAAACTCCATTCGCCTCTTTGCTGAAGAAGTAGCCCCGCATCTCCGCTAATCCATATCTGTATTGGCCCTGTAGATAGTTAATTCCCAATATTGATGAAATCTCCAGGCCAGGTTCTAGGTTATTAAAATCCGCCATAGAAACCCAATTCCAGGAAGACCAAAACCCAACATCGCCTCGCATGATGCTACAATCAACCAACAGAAGGATTGGCTATATGTAGAAGGATTGGCTATATATAATGGAGGTGAACCGTGGACGTAGGCGTATTTCTAGATTTCCCGCGCGAGGGACGTTCTGGTGATGCCGAAGCATTTCAGGAATCATTAAGTCTTGCACAACTGTCAGAAGAACTAGGTTTCGACAGCGTATGGTTAGCTGAACTTCATTTCTATCCTAACATTTCAGTGATCTCGGCTCCGCTCATAGTGGCTACGGCAGTAGCCACTAGCACGAAGACCATCAGAGTGGGGACTGCTGTAGAAGTGTTACCGCTCGCCAACCCAATAAGACTTGCAGAAGAGGTAGCCACGCTGGACCACGTCTCAGGTGGTCGTTTTGACTTCGGAATCGGCCGGAGCGGAGCGGCGACAGGTTATACCAGCTACGGCATACCGTATTCTGAAAGCACAGCCAGGTTTTGGGAGTGCCTTGACGTCCTTAGGCAGGCTTGGACTCAAGACACTTTTTCGCATCATGGATATTTTCACCACTATGAAAACGTGACATTGGCACCTAAGCCATTCCAAAATCCATACCCACCTATTCGCATAGCCGCTAATTCGGCTGAGACGTTTCCTAGAGCTGCTCAGGAAGGATTGTCTCTATTCATCGGGCTGCGGGGAGTGCCGACTGTACTCCGGGAAAGATTGCAATCGTACCGAACCAAATGGATGCAGGAAGGACACCCCACAAAATCTAACGTTTTCCTGAGGCTTCCGGTGTATGTGGCCAAGACCATGTCCGAAGCACAAACAAACCCTAAACCTGGCGCACTCTCATTCTACCGTGATTTTGTCGCCAGAATATTTAAAGAACCGCTGCCAGACCTTACCCCTGAAGAAAACGCTGAAAGAGCGGCTAGGGGTCAACGTTTATCTGATATCACGTACGAAGAAATCTTAAAAACTGATGCTGTATACGGCACGCCAGACGTTGTAACTAAGAGGATCCTGGAACTTAAAGATGCTCTTGGGCTGGATGGAATCGTGGCGGAGGTTAACTTTGGCGGCAAACTAACCCGCAAACAAGTTAATGCTTCCATGCATCTTTTTACGCAAGAGGTCCTACCGCATCTGCAGGAGTGATTCAGCATCACGACCTGTTAGCTTACTGGACAGTCTTGAACCAGTCACTATAGGCCACGTGAGCCAGCGAATCGGAGCTCATCTGTTACCCACGAAAGCCTAGAACCGCGCCACAATTTGGTTTGGTTGACGTCTTGGAGATTCATATTTGAGCTGTTCCGCCTGTCTATGTTAGAGGCAATCATCACTTTGATAATATTTAAATAAAAACTAATATTTATTCAATAATGAATTTGCTGTCATTTGGACTCGTAGCTCCTACATAGGTCCGACCCATCTTTCGATCAGTGATTCTATCAAACATTTTGTTTGTTCCAGCGAGCCCGGTTTTCCATTCAGTATTCGCATATCGCGAGTCAAATTAAAACTCGTTGGCCATCACGTTTATATTTGATTTTTGATGGATCTGAACCAGTACTAACAAAACCGAATTAGGAGTTAGCAAAAACTTTATTAATAGCCCCGGCTTCTAGAATTTCGGGCATTTACTTTTAATTAGTTACTAAATTACTTCTTAACTGCCGCACGATTGTTCATAGTTCGTTCCAACCCATCAACAACTGGCACATGTAGCAATAATCCAGTTTCTAGATAATTCCATATTAATATAAGAATTTACTAGAAAATACTTGACAATTTGTAATTATCTGCCATTATGTTATCAGGATAAGGCAATCTGGTGAACCTAAATCTTGATATGAAACGCTGAGAAATATCGGGCCAGACAGATATATCTGAATTGAGCGTGTCTCATTTGCTGCCCATACCGTTGGCAAATCTTGAATTAAGATGCCCTGCCTTGGAAGATTGAAAGTTATGTCCAGTGTGGGCTGGGGACAAAAGGAGGTGATATCAAAATCTAGTTGTGCTAGGTAGAAGGCTGGACTTTAGAGATTATGCCGAAACTACCACAAACGAAATTGCTTATTGATCTTCTTAAGTGAGAAGACCAATAAGAAGGCCAACAGGCGAAAGGAGGTGATAATGCGGCCATGATGACAACATCAATAAAGCTGCTCAGTGACGGAACCATCAAACGAGATGGCGGTTGCATGTTTGGGCATTTACCCAAAACTTCGTGGGAAAACTGGATTGTCACAGATCGAAAAAACCGAATGACCCTAGGGTTAAACTGTCTATTAATCCAAATTGCGGGAAAGAACATCGTAGTTGATACCGGAGTAGGTTCAAAGGACGTCGATGGTATGCGAGAAGACTACGGTTTGGGCCCAAGCAGACTAGTGAAGAATCTTAAAAGCATGGGGATCTCCACAAATCAGGTAGACGTTGTAATATTAACGCATCTTCATTTTGACCATTGTGGAGGCTGCACTAAGCTAGACCGTACGGGATCACTAATCCCCACATTCCCTAAGGCCAAACATTATGTCCAGAAACAATGCTGGGACGAAGCACAAAACCCAAGCGAAAGGTTTAGAGACGTCTACTTTGAACGAGACTTTCGTCCGATTGAAGACTCGAGCCAGTTAGAGCTAATGGACGGAGACCACGAAATACTTCCCGGACTTAACGTGACATTGACGAATGGACCTTCTACAGGACACCAAATAGTAATGCTGAACCATGGTGGAGAACGTGTGGCATTTATGGGAGATTTAGTGCCAACAGCACGACACCTAGATCTCGCCTCTATTCCATCATTTGATCAATACCCAGAAGAGACACTCGAGGTTAAACGTGAAGTATTGAGTCGAGCTGAAAAAGAGGGGTGGCTTTTAGTCTTTTCACATGGGATAGCCAAAAAAGCAGGTTATCTAGAGCGCTACAACGGAAGATCCTATCTAAGGACTATTGAATTGTAACTATTCCAATCCACCGGGAAATCTCCATATGGAACTACGGCGGGTTGAGTAATCAACCCGCCGTACATTATCTATCCAGAATCAACTTTAGGCGGAATGACCTCACAGTTGATAGCACGACCTTCCTCGACTCCTAGCCTAGCCAACGTAGTCTTGTTAGTTAGATTGTCAGGCCAAACACAACGCACTCTCAAATAATTGTCTGTTAAACCGATGTAAGCCTTATCACGAGAACGATCTGATTTCTCCCACAACACGGTATGTATGCTTCCAAAAGACTTCTTCCGGAAATCCGACGCTTTTCTAGAAGCCAAGCTCAACATAGTCTTGGTGCGATCTCTCCGCTCAATCGAATTCTGCTTAGAAGCCACGTGAGCTGCGGTGGTCCCAGGGCGAACCGAGTAAGGGAAGACATGGATGTTCGCTAAGTTAAGTCCCTCGCAGAAGCGATAACTCTCTTCAAATTCCCCCTTCCCTTCAGTGGGAAATCCAACTATAAGATCTGCAGTTACTGATGCACCAGGGAGGAATTGATATATTTCCTTAACCCGGCGATCGTAGATTTCAGTCGTATAGCGCCGCCTCATGTCCTTTAGGACTACATCACTCCCACTTTGTAATGGGATGTGGAAGTGGGGACAAAGCCTAGGGTTTTTCCACAAACTCAGCAATTCAGGTGTAATCTCTTGCGGTTGAAGGGAGGAAACTCTCAGCCTTTCCAGATTGGTTTGTTGTAAGAGGTTTTCAATCAAATTTATAAGGTTAGTTCCAGGTATATCATACCCATACGAACCCAGCTGGGTTCCCGTTAAAACCACTTCTTTGAAACCTTCGCCCACACAAGTCCGCACTTGATCGACCAGGGAACGCAAAGGGATACTATGCTCCCTGCCACGAACCTTTGGAACGATGCAATATGAACATATCTGATTACATCCCTCTTGTATTTTGACCATCGCCCGTGTCCTTTGAAATCCGTTGAGAGGTCCTGTGGCGAGGTTATATGGATCAGATTTAGGCGATTCATTTTGAAACTTCTCGAGTATCTGCTCAACTAACCTGTGTTTGTCGAAGTTGCCACCGACTAAGTCAACACCAGGAATGTTTTTAACTTCATCGAATCTGCGTTGAACGTAGCAACCGGTAGCAACGACAGTTGTCAGAGGATTTATTCTCCGAGCTGCCCGCAACGCATTTCGTGCCTTTGCGTCGGCGACGTGAGTTACAGTGCAGGAGTTGAGCACGTATACGTCTGGTCCGTCCTCGGTTCCTACAATGCGAAACCCAGCTTCCAAAAAACGGCGTAATAATACATCACTATCGGCCTGGTTAAGCTTGCAACCATGCGTCTCTATTGCTACTGTACGTCGGGTCAAGCTAATTGAACTTTGTTCAGGCACCTAATCGTCTCCTCAAATACCGGGTAACTGAGCTATAAAATTACCACTTGTCCTCTAACGTGTGATCACGAATCACGTAGGCTATTATACGAAACCGTGGAAACAGCCTCAACGAACTAGCTAGCAGCAAGAAACCTCAAGTCGATCAACGATCTACCTCGCAAGATTAGTAATGTCAACTTACCTTTTTAATATCCAAGACTGACTTTCATCTTACAAGATGCAAATTTATGACATATCTACTCCGCTTTCTAAAGAAACATCTAGGTATAAAGGAGATCCGCCTTTTCGTCTGCGCTATGTTTCACAAGTCGAAAAAGGGGCACCGTTTTCGCTGAGTTCTATTTCAATGTCCTCCCATACCGGCACCCATGTCGACGCCCCATCGCATTTCATAAGCGGATCACCCACCGTTGAAACCCTCTCCTTAGAACGTCTAATCGGACCGGCATATGTTCAAAATGTTGGTCCGATGGTTATAGACAGTACAGCTTTGAATAGTTTTCAAATTCCACCTAATACACGGCGCCTTTTGATTAAAACCAATACGGAATTTGCCAAATCGCATCCCGGGATTGGGCTTACGGTAGATGGTGCGAAATGGTTATTAAAAAACAACGTTCAATTAGTAGGGATTGACCAGCTTTCTATTGAACCCAACAACCACAACGATTACATCGTACATACAACGTTATTGAAGGCCGGTGTTGTGATAGTCGAAGGACTTGCATTGAATCATGTGCCAGAAGGGACGTATGAACTTTATTGTCTTCCATTAAAGATTATGGGAGCTGAAGGGGCTCCTGCTCGGGCCATATTAGTAGACACTAAAAGTTAAACAACCGACACCTTGAACAGAATCGGTTAACTTCACTGTTCTATTGCGCCCTTACGAAGTGTATAATTGTGTATTATCTAGGCGCGGCAACGGCACAAAATTAGATAACTTCCCGCGCATGGAGGATCGATTTTGGCGAAAACCAAGCGCGTAGTGCTTATACAACCCAGATCACCTGGGGGCAACTTCGAATACGTAGCGATTCCCCGGCAAGGTATGCTGTTTCTTTCCGCCGCGCTAGAACAATCACAAGACTCATACCTATATGAGCGAGAGATTTGGTTTGAAGATCGCAGTGGGAAAATAGACCCCGACAAAGATCTTGAAGGAACAGATCTATTGATGGTTTCTGCGCTGATAAACGAAGCCCCTCGCGGTTACGAAATCGGCAGATTAGCTAAAGAATACCACCCTGAGATCAAGACTATTGGTGGCGGTCCTCAAATGGGTCCTTTGCCACAAGAGGCAATGAACGAAGGTAAATTCGATGTCATAGTGCAACGCGAAGCAGAGGACATCATCGGTCCTCTTTCCGACGTGCTACTTACCTACAAAGGGGACGAACTCAAGAAAGCATTATATAAAATTCCCGGGATCACATTTATGGATAACGGATTCCCGGTGCAAACGGCTAGGCGCGGAACCATTCGACCTGATCTAGTAGAACTACCAGATTTCTATTCCATCAAAGACTTGACATCTGCCAGGCCCATGGCAGGAGGTGTTTTAGAAACAGTTAGAGGATGTACCGAAAAATGTACATACTGCCAAGTCATACAACAATTTTTAGGCTATAGAATGATAAGCCGAGAAACTGAGCTAAAGCGGTTAGAACAACTTCAAGGTTTAGCTTCAGATGGTCTTATACACTCGAGTAAAAATGGACGATTCGCAGTTTTCGTATCTGACGATCTTCATCCTCCACCACTGAGAGCAGTCAAATATAGGGATGAGCGTCTGGCCCGGATCAAGAATTGGAAGGGCCATACGGACGACATGTATCTGATTTGTCAGACAAGGGCAGAAATTGGACAGGATCCTGAACTCTCCTACGCATTACGGGAAATTGGCATGGAAATGCTCTATGTAGGCGTGGAATCCCAAGATGCGAAGAACCTAGCGTTAGTCAATAAAAGACAAGAACCGGGACAAGTAAACGAGGACTTGAAAAGCCTTAACCAACTAGGGTTTACGATCGTAGCAATGACTATCATAGGACTGCCCAACGACACAGAAGAAAGTATCATGGAGATGGCCGACTGGATAACCCACATCAGCAAATACCAAACTGCAAATCTTTTAACCCCGCTGCCTGCTACTTCAAACTGGTCAGACTTAGTACCACTTGATTCGAATGGTGACATATTGCCAGAAGGGAAAATAAGGCCATACCACCTTTATACAGGCCGCCAGTTCGTGCACCAAGATCCGCGCTGGACCCTAGAAGAATCCCGGCAACTTTTCAATAGATACCAATCCAAGCTTAATCCGGTAGATAAGTTGTACGCCAGGCTATTCCATCTAATCGAACGATACAGGAAGCGTCTCTCGGCAAAAGGTGAGCAATTATCTGAGTCTCTTTCAAATGGCCGGAAAAATCTAAACGACCTCAAACAGAAAGTCCTTGATGGGGAATCGCTGGCTATAATCCAACAGAAGACCCCTAAACCAGCGATGGACGACTAGGACAGTACCAGCAATTCATATCACTATCCCCCCTGTCCAAAATAAAACCTGCTCTTAATATTACTTTGCGAGGAAAACTCTGAAGAACCGAGTTTTTATTACAGGGTGTGGCGTTATCAGCCCTCAAGGGTTGGACAGCGAATCCACTTGGAAGGCAATCAAGGCAGGTGTTTCTGGGATCGATTATATATCGGCATTTGATGCTGAGGGGTTCGACGTTAGAATCGCGGCAGAAGTAAAGGGGTTCGAACCGACTGATTACCTAGACCGAAAGGCTGCCCGCCGCACAGATCGCTTCGTTCAGTTTGCGACGGCGGCCTGTCAAGAGGCATTATCCCAGGCTGGCTTAGACCTTACGAAGGTGGACCGGTATCGTGTTTCCGTCTTAGTAGGCAGTGGTATAGGCGGAATTATAACATTGTCAGGGCAATATAACGTCTTAGAATCCAAAGGACCAAGCAGAGTTTCACCCTTCTTAATTCCAATGATGCTAGGAGACATGGCATCTGCACAGATCTCGATGTTAACTGGCGCTTTGGGCCCTAATATTTGCCTGGTATCTTCCTGTTCTAGCGGAGCAGACGCAATAGGCACCGCTTCGGAAATGATCAGACGAGGTGAGATGGACATAGTTTTGGCAGGTGGCAGCGAAGCACCGATCTGCCCAATAGCCAACGCTGGTTTCGCATCCCTCAGAGCGTTATCGAGGCGAAACCAGGAGCCTCAGAAAGCTAGCCGACCATTTGATTCCGACCGGGATGGTTTTGTCATGGGCGAAGGATCTGCCATCCTTGTACTCGAGAGCCACGAAAGCCTGGTTCGCAGAAATGCAACGCCTCTAGCAGAAGTATTGGGGTATGGTGCAACTTCGGACGCTTTCCATGTCACAGAACCGGCTCCCACAGGAGAAAGCGCAGCCACGGCAATGAAGATAGCATTAACTCGGTCCGGCCTGACCGGTAAAGACATCGATTACATTAATGCCCACGGAACTTCCACACCGCTGAACGATCGACAAGAAACTCAAGCAATTAAACGCGCGCTAGGTGACGATGCATACAGGATCCCCATAAGCTCTACTAAGTCTATGACTGGTCACTTATTAGGAGCTGGAGGTGCTCTGGAGGCCGCTCTTTGCGTGAAAGCTCTAGAGCATAGCCTAATCCCCCCGACGATCAATCTAGCCAAGCCCGATGACGATTGTGATCTTGATTACACTCCTAACACGGCCCGTGAAGCAAGAGTTAGAGTTGTCATGAGCAACTCCTTTGGGTTCGGTGGTCACAACTCAGTCCTAGTTATAGCCGAGCCCGATCAAGCCTAATTGCGAGTTAACGTCGAATCCAATAAAAGTTAGTTCTTGGTGAAAACCGGATTAACAATGCCTGCAAGAAAAAGATGGAAATCTTTGCCTAGAGCGCCCAAAGAATTTGCCGAAGATATAGGGCTGCCTAAATTAATTGCCCAACTCGTATATAACCGACATATTACACGTCCGGATTTAATAGATGATTTTTTCAACGAAACCACCGCAAAGCTCCACAATCCATATCTCCTTCCAGGAATGGGTGAATCAGTTTCCAGGCTAACTCATGCTATACGATCTGAAGAAACTATAGGCGTATTCGGAGATTTCGACGTCGATGGCGTTACCGCCACAGCAATTCTTTCGGACGGATTAACTAAGTTGGGTGCAAGCATCGCGCCTTATATTCCCCATCGCGTTTCCGAAGGGCATGGGCTAAATTCAGAAGCAATCCAAGCATTGAGAGCGTCGGGCACGAACCTGATTATAACAGTCGACTGCGGCGTAACTTCACACAAAGAAGTCCTGTTAGCAAGTGATCTAGGCATGGACGTCATAATAACTGATCACCATACTCCCCCGCCAAATCTTCCCGAAGCTTTGGCCGTAGTTAACCCAAAAGTGCAATGGTCAAAATATCCATTTCAAGAACTCACGGGCGCAGGTCTCGCATTTAAGCTAATACAAGGCGTCTATCAACATAAAGGCATGCCATGGCCAACAGATCTCCTACAACTCGCCGCGCTAGGTACCGTGGCAGATCTAGCACCGTTACACAACGAAAACCGCACAATCGTCCGAGAGGGATTAAAAGGATTAAGTAACAGTACTCGCCCAGGAATCCTGGCCCTGATGCGGAGGGTTGGGCGACTAGGACAGCCTATTGATACCGAGACAATCGCATTTGGGTTAGCACCACGACTAAATGCCTCAGGCCGGCTTGATCATGCTATAACCAGTTACCAACTTTTAACTTCGGAATCCACGATAGAGGCCACAACTCTTGCTTCGCAATTAGAAGCATTTAACCAAGAACGAAGATCATTAACTGAAGCTTCATACTCTATTGCTAAACAAAAAGTGTCTATGGAGGATGATCCGCCAATTCTGGTTATAGGAGATGAAAGTTTTATACCTGGTATTGCCGGATTAATAGCCAGTAAATTAGTAGATGAGTTTCATAGGCCAGCCATCGTCTTATCATTCGAAGGAGACTTAGCAAGAGCCAGTGCTCGTAGCATCTCTGGATTCAACATGATCGAAGCACTGTCTAGTTGCGAAGATCTTTTCCAAAAAGTCGGGGGACATGCAATGGCTGCAGGTTTTACCGCACCTCGTGAGAATATCCCAGAAGTTAACGATAGACTGAATGAAATAGGCCGTTTCGCTCTCGAAAGAGTCGATTTAGAACCTACTCTGATGGTTGATGCTGCGGCGTCACCCTCAAATTTATTGGGCTCCACTTACGAATGGCTCAGCAAATTAGAGCCTCATGGCGTTGGGAATCCGAAACCTATTTTTTTCGCGAGGTCCATGAACGTCCTTCATAGCCGCACCGTCGGGTCTGAAGGACAACATCTCAGTTTAAGCCTCAGCGACGGACAGTCTACTTGGAAAGGGATAGCATTTCGCCAAGGTGATCGTCATGTACACAAAGAGGATACGCTAGATGTGATTTACAATTTGACTACAAACAGCTTTGGTAACCAGAACACGATTGAGATGAACATCCAAGATTTCCGTCTTTCAGAAAACTAAGACTTGTCTATTCAGGGACTCCGTACCTGTATATCTCGGCAGTCAAAGCCCTCGAGGCGTCCTCACAATCACTGATCATCAGATATCCTACCCGTTTCCTGACCCACCCGGCCGTTGTATCCGTTTTACTACTTGAGCTTTTGAAATTAGCAAGAACACGCTAAAAGTAAGGATGATCAAACAACATATTTGGGCTAAATCCAGACGCATCAATTTCTCATCGTCCAGCCTTATGAAACTTATAAAAAATCTGCCTAGAGAATAGAGCGCCGCATACGAAGCAAAAAGCATGCCATGAGGCCTCAACCTGCCCTTCAAGACAAACCAAAGGATCCCAAAAACTACCAAATCTAAGATCATTTCATATACAACCGCAGGGTGCTGTGAAACAACTGCAAGATATGGAGCCTGCATATTCTGATAAAGGGCCTGAGTTTGCTCATGGCTGTATACGAAACCCCATGGCAAACTCGTTGGCAAAGAAAAATGTTCTCCATTGATTATATCTCCGATGCGTCCGATGGCCATCGCGATAAGTAAAGCCGGTGCTGCAATATCAGATAATCTTCCTCTTGATGGCATAGACACAAACTCGAGCCTACCTAGCCAGGAAAGACGTGCATTCCAAAAGCTCAGGAACTGTGGTTGGTTTCGGATTGACATGTAGGCTATACCGGCTAGCCATCCACCACTGATTGCCCCGATAATAGCAATTCCTCCCTGCCATACATAGAAAATATTACCTGGATCATTTTTATAAAGAGCGCCAACATAGGAATCTGGAGCAGTCAGATGGTCTACAACATGTAATATACGTGAGCCCACAACTCCACCGATAATGCACCATATAGCAATCGAGAACGTAGTATCTGGAATAATGCCTTCGTCTCTTTTAACCCAATATGCGACTAACGCCACCGCTATAACTACGGCGACGAACGTGAAAAATCCATGCCAAGTCAGGATAAAGGGCCCCCACTCTGCCAAGTCAGGATCCAGCCCAATACGAATTATCCCCAGGAAACCGTTCATCAACTATTCCTTTCCATCCAATGAACCAAAACAACAAGAATACGGCGGCCGCTAAACCTACAAGAATAGTCTAGTTAGACAATCCTTTAACCGTCAAGACGGACGATGCCCCTGTTGTACGCAGAAGATGACTAATCCTGCCCATCTTGGAAAGCCTGTTAACAATTTGTTGCCCTTCCCTAGGACTCTCAACCAGTGAAAACAGCGCAGGACCGGATCCAGAGAGGTGTACAAATTTAGCACCTGCATCGTTCATATCTTCCATTACTTCCCCCAGCCCTGGGAAAATTTCTAAAGCTACCTGTTCAAATACATTGAACAATAGTTCCGATTGGCACTCTCCCCGAGAAATCGATTGGGCTAAGCTAGTCGTAAGGCTTCCATCTGTATACGACTCGGGGGAAAGCATGCCGTATAGCCGAGCGGTTTTATTTTCTATAAAAATCTCAGGACACACCAATACCAGCCAGCGCTTTCCCAAGGCCTTCAGCCAGTGAATATCGTCACCTCGCTCTACCCCTAAAGCCGTACCACCACGCAGAAAAAATGGTACGTCAACCCCTAAATCCCGTGCGATTTCATGCAAAGACTCATGTGGCTTATCCAGCCCCCAA
Source organism: SAR202 cluster bacterium AD-804-J14_MRT_500m (assembly GCA_009391275.1). The sequence goes on from VEXF01000006.1 coordinate 48,105, forward strand.
AGACGATTTAACGATACCAATGTAGCAGCAGCATCGCTGCTCCCACCCCCCAACCCCATAGAAACAGGAATTCCCTTATGTATTTGAATTTTAGCACCGCTTAAACCAGTCTTTCCCATAGTGTTTTGCAAAAGAGAAGCTGCGTGCCATACAAGATTATCCTCACCTTCCAAACCCGCAGCAGAACAATGTACGTCAAGTTGATCATCGAGTTTGAAAGAAATGTGATCAAACAAATCCACAGTCTGGAGGATAGTGATCACCTGATGATATCCATCAGGTCTCGGACCTAGTACCTCCAACGAGAGGTTAATCTTGGCGTATGCTACAGTTTTCAGATGCCTGTCTGCCGATCCAAGTAAGTATGGTACAGATGGGCCCATTCAAAAATACAAAGTGTAGAAGGCCTGCGCTGATGATCAATACCAGCTGCAGTTAACAATTGTTCTGCTTCAGACGCCGAGAATCCGATACCTAATGCCAATGAATTGCGAATTTGTTTTCGAGGTGCAGCGAACCCTGCATGAACAACAGCGAAAAAATCAACGATGTTTGTTACATTAACCGCTGGTCTAGATCTTACGTCGATACGTACAACCGCCGATGTGACGCGAGGTGAAGGCCGAAAGGCACTAGGCATCACAGTACATACTATGCGCGGGATTCCAAAGAACTGGGTTCCTACTGACAGAATACTCATGCGTCCTGGTTTTGCTACCATAGCTTCAGCAACTTCTTTTTGCAGGGTCACCACCATCAGACTTGGCTTAATAGCAGACTCCAAGAACCGCCTAACTATTAGACTGGCTGCATAATAAGGTAAATTAGCAACCACCTTATAACTTTCGGACAGAGACGAATCTGTGTCAAATCCATAAGTTCGCGCATCCTCGCACAGGACGGTTAAATTAGTAGGATTGTTCAATTCTCCAGATAGATTCCGCGCTAAGGTCGAGTCAATTTCAATGGCCATTACTGATTTCGCCCTGGCAACCAACTCTCTAGTTAATACCCCTTTTCCTGGACCCACTTCTACAACGGTATCTAGTTCATTAATCTCACCAGCTTCTACGATCCGCTGTAATACAGTCGGGTCTATAAGAAAATGCTGTCCTAGAGAAGGTTTTCGCATATTAAATGATTAACCAAAACTACTCGATATGAGGCCGTGCACCTGCCTTCGACACCAACGTCAGGATTTGTTTCGCCGTTGAAACTCTAACCAGGCACTCCTGCGGCACCCGAAGCTTACTGCATACCGTTGCTTCCTTCCGGATCTGGCGGGGTTTACAGGTCTCCGCCACGCAGGACCCAGCTATCAACGCCCCAGCGGCAAACCAGGGATCCTCCCATCAAGGCCTAGGGCAGGAATTTGACCCCGCTGTAGCGGATTGCGGGTACAGGGCACCGCTAGCTCCCCGCCTAGCACAGCCTCAAACCTTATGGTAGACAGGCGGGCTGAAACCTGTCAAACAATATCGATCACGATTTCATTAATTATAAAGATCCAAAGCTCTGATTTACCCTATCTGATGAGCAAGCAGTAAAAATCACCCCGCTAATCAAGATAATCGAGGATCTGGAATATTCAGCTTGTACCATGGTTGGGTTCTCTCTTAAGGCATTACAAAACGCTTCGTTGCTGAGCAATTAAGCCAATGCTAGAATTGCCATGTTATGTTCACCACTTTACCAGTAACGAAGGCTGTTATACCGGCAGCCGGGTTAGGCACGCGCTTCCTGCCATCCACCAAAACGGTACCAAAAGAACTTCTTCCATTGTTTGATAAACCCTTAATCCAATATGCCGCCGAAGAGGCGGCGGCTGCAGGAATTTCAGAACTGATACTTGTGATATCTCCCCAAAGAGAATCACTCCTCCAGTTCTTTGAAAGGAATCCATCACTTGAGGCGATACTAGAGAAACGTGGAGAGGAGGAGTTGCTTGACCAGATACGACGGATCTCTTCCATGATTCGGGTTTCCCATGTAGTCCAAGAAACTCCACTCGGCTTGGGCCATGCAATACTAGCTGCCCGCGCAGCTATCGGAGATGAGTTTTTTGCTGTGATTCTTCCGGACGACGTTATACAAGATACCCAATCTACGTTATCGCAAATGCTTAAAGTACACGTGGAATTAGGTAGTGGAATCATAGCAGTCGAAGAAATTCAATCAGATCTGATCAGTTCATATGGTGTGATCACAGCAGAACCTGTTAGCGAACGTGTGTACAAAGTAAATGCGCTAGTTGAAAAACCGATTCTGGAAGAAGCACCGTCAAATCTCGCCGTTGTTGGCCGATATATACTTCCACCCCAAATATTCGACTGCTTGGACAAAACTCCGGCAGGCGCCAATGGCGAAATACAAATAACCGATGCAATTTCCCTTTTGTTAAATGAGAAACATATATATGCCTACCGGTTTCCTGGCAAGAGATACGATAGCGGAACTCCGCTTGGTCTTTTGCAAGCCTCGCTTGAAATAGCATTAGGAGATCCTAACACCAGACCGGCCGTTCAAAAAATGATTACCAACATCAGACAACAATAGGCATCTGGTATCAATCTACGGGTGTTCTCATTCGCGAACAGATAAGATATACAGGCACTAATTAATATCCGAATAGACGTTCCAAACAGGAGAATGTATGACTGCGCTAAAAAAAACAATTCTCGAAGGGGCCGCCGAGATACAGCAAGACCTTGATACCGTCTTAGAAGGTATGGACTACTGCCTTGACTGGAAGCCAAGTGAAGATCAATGGTGTGCCAGAGAAATCTTATGGCACATAATCGAGGACCCAGAAGGTGGCATCCCAAACACGATCAAGTCAATTTTAAGCGGATCATTACAAGAACTCGAGATAATAGCCGACGAAACTCATATGTCCTCCGATCGTGAGCAAATGGATCTAGATACCATTAGGAAAGCTCTTAACGATTATTTTGCTCAAATGGACCACGTCTTGAGTGAATCCACCGATAAACAAATCCAAGAACAAAAAGTTTCTTGTTGGTTCCCTAAACGTCAGCACAGGGAAGAGAGAAGCGCTCAAGACTTACTTGAAGGGTTGTTCCTCAGACACTGGCGAGAACACATAGCCCAGATCAAGGGGTTGAGAGAGGATTTGGGCCTGAACTGAAAGGTAATCGCTCGGAATCATAACCTGGGGTTCGCATACAGGAAACCCAATGCCCGGGTGTAACTTCTTGAAGGTCAGGGATTTTTTGGTTGCACTGTTGAACAGCAACAGGACACCTCGGGTGAAATGGACATCCAACTGGAGGATTGAATGGGCTTGGTGTCTCACCTTTCAATATGATCCTATCTCTCCCAGCCTCGATCTCTGGATCAGGAACCGGAACTGCTGACAACAGGGCTTTTGTATATGGATGCTGCGGATTGCCATATAATTCATCTTTATCGGCTAATTCTACAATCCTCCCCAAATACATTACTGCCACCCGATCGCTGATATGCCTAACCACCGACAAATCATGGGCAATAAACAAATATGTCAAGTTAAGTCGATCTTGGAGATCTCGCATCAAGTTAATGATTTGTGCTTGAATTGAAACATCCAAAGCAGATACTGGTTCATCAGCTACGATAAAATCAGGCTCCAACGCTAATGCTCGTGCAATGGCAATGCGCTGTCGCTGTCCGCTGCTAAATTCGTGTGGAAACCGGTTAACCATTGAAGTTTGGAACCCTACGAGGTCTGCAAGCTCCATCACACGGTTTCGGAGTTCATTCTTGCCATTGATCATCTTATGAATTACCAAAGGCTCCGCGATGATGCTACCTGCGGTCATCCTCGGATTGAGCGAAGAGTAGGGATCTTGAAAAATAACCTGCATCCGACGACGCATTTTCCGGATGGACTTTGCATTCATCGCATTAATATCCTGCCCATCAAAATATATTTTCCCTGACACAGGTTGACAAAGTCTGAGGATGCAACGGCCAACCGTGGTTTTCCCTGATCCACTTTCCCCCACTAAACCTAATGTTTCTCCCCCATGCAAGCTAAAACTAACTCCATCGACGGCTTTAATCCATCCTTTTGGACGTTGAAAAATGATTCCGGAATTAACCGGGAAATGCATTTTGAGATCCTTAACTTCTACCAAAGAAATCCCTGGCATTTTAATTCTTACAACCTTAACCTATCATTGGTTGATGGCTTGGAACTCCCAGCAAGCTGACAGATGGTCCTGGTCAACTTCCATCAACGGAGGGACTTGAATACCACACTGTGCCGAAGCAAATTGGCATCGTTCCTCAAATGCACATCCTAGGGGAAGATCAGTTAAATCTGGGGGTTGACCGGGTATAGTTTCGAGTACCAATCTCGTTGGTTCATCCAGTCTTGGTATAGACTTCAAGAGCCCGCGTGTATACGGATGATTAGCACGTTTAAATATTTTGATTACCGGGGCTTGTTCCACTATTTTTCCTGAGTACATGATGGCAACTCGATCCGCATAACGGGCTACCACCCCAAGATCATGACTGATAATCAAAAGAGAAGCATTGGCTTCTCGTGTTACATCCTTCATCAGTTCTAGAATCTGCGCCTGTATAGTTACGTCAACGGCGGTTGTCGGTTCATCCGCAATAATAAGATCCGGTGTGCAACTAAGCGCTATGGCTATCATGACTCGTTGACGCATTCCACCGCTGAACATATGTGGAAAATCTTTCATTCTTTGTTTTGGGTCTGGAATACCAACGCGATCCAAAAGTTCTACTGCTTTAGATCGAGCAGTCCTGCCTCCAATACCTAAATGAGCCTCCATTGCTTCCGTGAGTTGCCGCTCAATAGTAAGGACCGGATTAAGGGATGTCATGGGTTCTTGGAACACCATAGCTATACGGTTTCCGCGTATCCTCCGCATACCATTTTCGCTTAAACTCGAAAGTTCCTCCCCCTGGAACATCAAACTCCCAGATTCAATCCTACCGGGAAAAGAAACCAGACCCAGAATTGATAATGCTGTCACGCTTTTCCCACTCCCGCTTTCGCCAACCAACCCGAAGGTTTCCCCACGGTTTATAGAGAAGGAAACACCATTTACAGCCTTAACCACACCTTCATCAGTATGAAAATAGGTATGAAGTTCTCGAATGTCCAATAATGCCTGCATACGATGTTACTCAAATAAGTCACGCCCAATCATTGGATTATAGTCTAGACCAATGATTTGACGATCTGGATATATTTTGCAAATCGAACCAAAGCCGTTTCCCAGAAGCCACCAACAGTATAAATTATATTGACATCTTGTATTAATGTCCTACTCTACCAAAACACATGCATCTTATTTAACACTCACTAGAAAGCTTGATCATCAAGATATAGGATAATACGCTAAGCATCTAGCGCCGCTCAGTCCTTGGTTCTATACAAAGCAGTGCAATTTGTAGGATGGAATAAAACCGTGTCAAACTTGTCATCGAAAACACCTTTAGTGCCAGCGGTGTCAATTGCCCAAGAACCGTAAAGCCACAAGATGGCATATTACTAAACTATCGGTAACCATCCTTATTTTCTCCTTAGTAACGAGCGCATTAATAGGAATTGCGATCATACTAACCGGAGATTTCGATGAAACTGAGTTGAAAATTCTAGCCACAACCGGAGCCGTGGCAGGATCCAGTATCCTGCTGCTACCGAGTGTTTTTCATCTGGAACGTAGCAGATACAATAATTTCAGCCGTGTCGGCGTTACATCATCATTGGGTTTGCTGTGCATGATATTCCTAATGATTTGGACCAGATCTTACTTTGAGACCGAATTGTTTATTAAATGTTTTTCGACTGTAGGTATTATTTCCCTTGTTACAAACTATGTGTTGCTACTTTTAATGGTAAGACCGAAAAAACCAACTGCCCTAGTATGTCAATGTGCGACCATCCTATCAGGCTTGATTTTAGGAGTTCTCATCTTACTTTTCATATGGACACAATCGATGCCAATGCCTCGCCTGTTTGGAAGTTTAAGTATCTTGGCAGTTTTAGGAACAATTTCACTCCCAATTTTATCCCGAACACCCATCGCTCGTTAACCTCGCGATTCAGGCCACAAATACTACGACCAATATTTGTTATCGACCACTCACATCCCTATGATGTAATTAATTCTGACCATACCGAGGTTCTTTCTAATGCCATCGTTTGACGTAGTTTCCAGAACAGACCTAATGGAAATCGACAACGCGATAAATGGTGTACAGCGCGAAACAAGCCAACGGTTCGACCTCAAGGGCACCAAATGCGACATTGAAAGAACGGACAACACCTTGACTATGATAGCTGACGATACGATGAAGCTAACCCAAATAGAAGACTTGTTACGAAACTATCTAGCACGTAGGAAGGTGGATCAGAAAGCATTGGAGTTCAAGCCCATACAAAATGCATCCGGTGGGACTATTAAACGAACCGTATCAATCAAACAAGGGATCGACTCCGATCTAGGACGGAAAATTACCAAGGCCATCAAAGGGAGCAAATTAAAAATTCAGGTTGCTATCCAAGGCAACGAACTACACATGTCAGGCAAGAAACGCGACGAGCTACAAGAAGCTATTGCGTTCATCAAACAGATGGAGCTAGACCAACCTCTGCAATATATAAATTTTCGGGATTAAGCTCCATATACCAATTTTATTTTCCAGCAGCCACCTTGCTACAACATCATTTTTTCTAACGTCAAGAAGCATCACATACATCTATCTGAAATTACGGTAGGTCATTAATCATACATAAATTGTTTGTCCGACTGACAAGATATACAATCTGGTGAATCCATACCGGTACTTTCCTGATGACTGCTAAATTGCCTGAGAGATTACAGGTCAAAAAAGGCAACTGTGGTGCGAGCGTTATCCCTCTTGAAGGCAAATCCCTCACGATAGGTGTTGCCTCCGATGTAGATATATTGTTCGAAGCCCAATACGTGTCCCGTCGACACATATGTATAGACCGAATCGGCGATGATTACTACGTTCGGGACCTTGGCAGCACCAACGGATCTTCAGTTAACGGTAAGGAACTGGGACCAGACTCAGTCCCACTTAAAAACGGCGACATAATTGAACTGGCATCTGGAGAAGTCCAGCTCGAATTTCGTTCAGACGGCACGGTTTATCTGACTCCCAGAGGAATCGAGATAAATCGTGATTCCCGCGAAGTGAGCGTTAATAACCAGATCATAAAACCCATGCTTTCAAGCAAGCTGTTCGACATCCTAGCAGTTCTGGACATATATCGAGGTAAGGCATGCTCGAAAGAAGAACTTGCTTCAGCCGGGTGGCCTGAAAGGTCACAAGGTGAAGTTTCTGACCAGGAAATCGACCAATCCATCCGTCGACTTCGGAAACGACTGGAACCAAACCCATCCAACCCTCAGTATATAGTTACAATTCGCGGATATGGATATCGACTAGATAACCCAGACTAACGATCTATCCTGAAGGTTGTCAGGAAAATGTCAGGATAGCATCAGACGAACATAGGTCTAACGTCAAGACACTAGAGTGTGCCTCTGTGAGAATGATCAAAGTCAATTTCACATATGGAAGGAGCACACGATGGTTGAGTACATCACACAAGGAAACTTCGTAGAATTCTGGCACAACTCCTGGTTGGCACTGGCAGCTTTCGGAGCGACATGGTTCTTAGCTGCAGTCGTAATAGCTCGCAGTGGGTTTAGTTCTTTAGGAATCTCTATTAAGGCTCTTTCAGTCCTGTCAATAATTGCGACTTTGCCTTTGGCAATAAACCGACTCGGCATGGAAACAGGCCTGACAGATTACTCTACGGTTTCTTACATAAGTATGGGCGGCACTGTCATAGCCTTAGTGATCAGTGTGCCTTACCTTTTCAAAAAACGCCAACAGACCCCTAACAACGTTCAGATGCAATCAGCGGTCGATCGATCAGGAGTTGCCGACTCTGGGATGTACTCAGAATCAACCCCACTCCCTGAATCACCAGTTACCATTAACAAAAGCGGATCGGCTACTTTGGTAATAAATAGTAAAAACATGAAAGACCAGAGCGTAGCGTTGGCGGCTTCCAGTGCCGTTACAATCGTCGGAAGATCTACTGACAACGATGTAGTAATTGATGATCTGTCAGTAAGTCGACAACATGCCCGAATAACATCTGAGAACGGACTATATTACTTGGAGGACTTGGGTAGTGCTAACGGTACCTACGTAAACGGTATACAAAGTTCTGGCCGCCAAACGATAAACCCAGGATCAACTATCAAGGTAGGAAAAACAGAAATGAAATTCAACGCACCGACCACCTCATCGAAAGCTACCGACAGTATGCCTAGTTTAATGATGGATCCCCTTAAGACCGCTGTACAACTTGATGCAACCTCCCGTCGACCAGGAACAACTCAGCTGGTCAAGCAGCCTAAACCTGTCATGGCATGGCTGGTAGTTAAGGAAGGACCTGACGTTGGGACAAAATTTGAATTAACCGAAAATGACCTCACAGTAGGTAGGGATTCAAGTTGCGACATAAAAGTAAGCGACCGAAAGGTAAGTCTATACCATGGCAATCTCTGCTACCGGGAAGACGAGTTCGTATTCGTAGATGCAGGAAGCACCGGGGGGACTTTTGTAAACGGTGAATCGATCAGATCATCTACGTTAAGGCCTAGTGGGACATTGCAAGTTGGAAAAACTCTCTTAACATTGGTGCAAGTAGAAGCTCACGAAGGTCAAGACGGTACCCGTACCCTTTTCGGATCACCTACAGACACCGGCAACCTTTTAATTGTCCAGTCTGGGCCAGACTCAGGACGAACGTTCACCCTGAACCAGGGGCAAAACATCCTAGGTACGGATTCATCCAACGCTATCCAGTTAACGGATGACACAGTAAGCTTCCGTCACTGCGTAGTCCGTCTTGACGGATCCAAAGTCTCAATCCATGACCTGGCGAGCAGAAATGGAACCGTGGCAGATGCCCAGCAGGTCTCGCCACGTAAGCTAGTGTCGCAGGACGTAGTTACCATAGGCAACACCCAGATGCAGTTCGTACGGGTAGTATGAAGTCGAACAAAGGACTAAGGGTCAAAGAAAGAGAGTATTTACACAGATGAAACGTATCAGTCTAGGACATGAGACCCACGTTGGATTGGTCAGAACTGCCAATCAAGACCGATACATAGCCAAACTGGCCCCCCATCTACCATTGAATATCGATGCTTTAATAGCGGTTGCCGATGGTATGGGGGGCCACAAAGGTGGCGAAGTAGCCAGCAAACTAGCCGTTGAAGCGGTCTTGGAAGCCCTGACAACATCAAACCCGGATGACAGTTCTACAAATCAAGACATCTTGACGCGTAAGCTAAAGCAAGCTGTTCTTTTTGCTAACAACAAGATCTATAACGCAGCGAAAGATCCTAACTTCCAAGGCATGGGTACTACGCTAACCGTTATAGTCATTAAAGATATGCAGGCAATTTTGGCGCACGTCGGGGATAGTCGGGCTTATCTAGTAAGGCACGGGGAAATATGTCAGTTGACCAACGATCATAGCTGGGTAGAAGAACAAGTAAGAGCAGGTATTATGAGTCCCGAAGCTGCATCTGAAGACCCCAGGCGCAACATATTAACTCGTGCTGTGGGAACCAATCCGACGGTCGAAGTGGAAACAAGTGTTGTAAATCTAGAACAGAATGATACCTTGTTGCTCTGTTCCGATGGACTTCACTCTTTAGTTAACAACCATGAGATATTCACCATTGTGGATAGTTTTAACCCTGCCAAAGCTTGCGTTCGCCTGGTCGCGGCAGCAAACGAACGTGGTGGCAACGACAACACAACCGTTGTAATCTCCAAAATCGTGCAAGTGCAAAAAAGATCCCAATCCAGAGAGAAGACGGCTGTATTGCAAAGTAGCAAAACTGTTTACAGATCCAGAAGGTCTGTTAAAAACCTAATCAGTCTCCTACTAAAGAACGTCGTTAATATTCCATTTTTTGTATTAAAGACGCCTTTTTGGGTCTGTTTTAAAACTATAAAATTCGTGAAAAGCAAGGGTCACAGCTAGAGCGCCACATATGATTCAACGTATAGATAAATACGATATCCTGGAAGAGATGGGCTCTGGTGGACAGGCCATCGTTTACAAGGCCCGTGATAGATCCCTGGGACGAACCGTCGCATTAAAAGTCCTTCATCCGCACCTCACACGGGATCCCCAGTTCAGACAACGCTTCCTACGCGACGCCAGACTAGCCGCTTCCCTCAATCACCCCAACGTAGTAACTGTTCATGAAGTTGGTGAATCTGATAACACCCTCTATATCGCCATGGAACTCGTTCCTAATAGCCTGGACGAAGAACTTAAACAACACGGGAAACTAGAACTCTCAAGAGCTATAAACATTGGTCAACAGACTGCTCAAGCTCTGCAGGCTGCACACGACCGTGGAATAGTACATCGCGATATCAAACCTCAAAATATCCTGCTGACGGAAGACGGTACCGCCAAGGTTGCAGACTTTGGTATAGCTACTGCTTCATTCCTCTCATCTATGACCAATACTGGTACGTATTTGGGCACTCCGGATTACATGTCCCCGGAACAATGTAAAGGGGAACAGGCAGACTCACGTTCGGATATCTATTCCCTGGGAATTGTCATATATCAAATGCTCACCGGGAATCTCCCTTTCCCTGCCGATAGCCCTCTGGCAGTCATGAGAAAGCATATAGAAGACCCACCCCCACCTCTGGATCAAATGGATTCGCGAATCCCTAGAACCATTCAAGATATAGTGGCAATTTGCCTTGAGAAACAACCAGATCGCCGTTACCGATCCGCCACTGCCCTGGCAAACTCATTGAACCAGGTTTCCACTGAATCCAGTCCAGGCCCCAGAACTTCTGTATTTACTCCGCCATCTCCGTCTGTCCCAAGACCCACTCCTGTTCCGGTTCCACTACCTATCCCTTCCCCCCCAATCGTAAGTGACAGGAAACCACCGTCTGAACCGCCTGAAGTATCTGTACATTCAGCAGATGAACAGCCTGGGAAAAGGTTCTCCTACAAAGCGTTGTTTCTCATCTCTGGGCTGGTGATAGTTCCGCTGGCCATACTTTCGGTCCTGGGAATCATATCTATGGCTGGTGGGTCCGATACACAACAGGTTCAGCCTGAAATAGCTACCAGCATCTCTGTCCCGGCAACACATACTCCTACTCCTGCAATGTTCACCTCTATTTCTCCTCCTACTCCCACCGCTACGCCCATACCCACTCCAATCCCTATTCCTCAGGCCACAGCTACACAGTCTCTATCTGATACTCCGACCCTTATTCCTCAGGCCACAGCTACACAGTCTCCGTCTGATACCCCGACCCCTATTCCTCAGGCCACAGCTACACAGTCTCCGTCTGATACCCCGACCCCTGTTCCTCAAGCTACAGCTACACAGGCTCCGTCTGATACCCCGACCCCTATTCCTCACGCCACAGCTACACAGACTCCGTCTGAAGGTATTTCCGGCCCGCAATGGGAGGCCGCCTCTATTTCCGTCGGTTCTAACCACACATGTGCAATAACAACGACGGGAGGAGGCAAATGCTGGGGATCCCATGCTAGCGGCCAACTCGGAAACGGTGGTGTTCCAGACCGATGGACTCCTTGGGACGTTTCAGGGCTCAAGTACTACGTTGCAGACATCTCAGCTGGAGGTAGTCACACATGCGCGGTGACGACAACAGGCGGGATCAAATGCTGGGGGTCTAACGCGCAAGGTCAATTAGGAGATGGTAGTCCTTGGTATGCACGAGAAAACAGCACCGGTGGCAGGGTGATAAACGTAGAAAATGACGGCAGGTCAGCGATCGCGGTAGGAACATATCATTCGTGTGCTCTTACAATCAACGGCTCTGTCCAATGCTGGGGCTATAACGCTTCCGGTCAACTTGGAAACGGAACCAGCAATGACCGAACTTCCCCGTCATACGTACAAGGGTTCAGCTACGGTGTCAAGGACATATCTGCTGGAGGAAACCATACCTGCGTTGTTACAGAATCTAACGGGGTCAAGTGCTGGGGGCATGGTGGCAATTTCCAATTAGGACAACTAGAACCCGACAGCACGAACAGTTATTACGTCCCGGTAGATGTTGTTGGCCTAGATAAAGGTGTGTCCTCTATATCTGCAGGTGCTGACCATACATGCGCACTGACCACTGAGGGTGGTATTAAATGCTGGGGATCTAACGGCAACGGTCGGTTAGGGTATGGTGGAGTTACCGATTACGCGATTCCAATTGATGTATCTGGATTAGAAAGTGGGGTTTCTGTCGTTTCGGCCGGTAGCCGTCACACCTGCGCCGTAACAACAGCAGGCGGGATCAAGTGCTGGGGATCAAACTCCCATGGACAACTAGGGGACGGCACGACTATTGATAGGGCAACTCCCGTAGACGTTTCCGGTCTAACCAGTGGTGTATCCACTGTATCAGCAGGGAAAAACCATACGTGCGCTGTCACCACCTCAGGTCGTATTAAATGCTGGGGATCCAACACCTACGGCCAACTTGGGAACGGGTCCACCTCAAATACCATAGCTCCTGTAGACGTCAATATGTCCATGACTCCTCCACCGAGCCCAACTCCTACTCCAGCACCCACGCCTACTCCTACTCCACCAAGGACACCAACCCCAACTCCTACACCTGGACCTCCACCTCTGCCGGAAGTCTCATTCTTGTTGACTGGTTCGAGCGGTGACGAATCAATCGGTACTGTTATGCTCAATGTTAGTATCAACACAGCGTCTACAGACACCATCTTGGTGGATTACAACGTGACTTCGGGAAGTGCCTCGGGAGCAGGCCAGGACTATATAGTCGGCGGAAGTTCTCTAGGATTCGCACCAGGTGGAACTTCAAAATCTATATCCTTACTCATTGTTGATGACTCTATATCCGAATCCACGGAGACGGTAATAGTAAGTCTATATAACCCAATTAACGCGGTTCTAGGTTCTAGTTCCAGCTATACGTTTTATATTCTGGATAACGATACGGGTTCTAGCAGTAGTTCCTCAGTCCCCCAGGCGACTGCCACACCCACGCCTACGCCTCAAGCCACAGCAACAACCACACCTTCACCCACACCCACGACTGCACCAACTCCTACTCCAGTACCTTCTTGGTCAGCTACCTTAGTCAGAGCAGGAGATGCCCATACATGCGCCATAACATCCCCCGAAGGATATCTTAAATGTTGGGGTCATAACCAACATGGACAATTAGGAGACGGTAGCAACTCAAACCGGCACACCCCGGTAGATACCCTTGGACTAAACTCCGGCGTCTCAGACATCGCAACCGGAAGCCGTCACACGTGCGTCATTACGTATGTTGGAGGTGTTCAATGTTGGGGGCATAATAATACAGGGCAACTCGGCGATGGTACGACAAATAACCGCTCAACTAAGGTTGATGTATTGGGTCTAACAAGCGGGGTGTCTGCTATTTCTGCGGGCATAGAGCATACTTGCGCACTGACAACCGCTGGTGGAATCAAATGCTGGGGCAGCAATCAATCAGGACAGATGGGAAATGGGACGACATCACTCAACCAAACAAGTCCCGGCGATGTTACGGGGCACACTACGGGCATGGCTGGCGTGGCAGCTGGACAGTACTACACATGCGCCATTACCACGTCTGGAATCACCACGTGCTGGGGGAGTAACAACTATGGACAGATGGGAAATGGGACGACATTAGGCAACCAAACAAGTCCCGGCAACGTAGTAGGAATCGATAGCATTTTCGGGAACTCCCCCATCACGGCTACCTATATAGCAGCCGGGGACAAACACGCTTGTGTAATTACCTCGAATCAAGGAGTCAAGTGTTGGGGGGGGAACACCGCTGGGCAACTCGGAGACGGAAGCACTACAGACAGAACAACCGCAGTGCAGGTCTCCGGGCTCACTTCGGGAGTATCCCAGATAAGCTTGGGAAACGCTAACAGTTGTGCCCTCACTTCTGCAGGTGGACTGAAATGCTGGGGATCAGGGCAACAGGGGCGCGTGGGCGACGGGTACACGCACGATCGCCCCTACCCTGTCGATGTATATGGCCTGTCCAACGGGGTAATTGATATAGGAGTTGGAAACTTTCACGCCTGCGCTGTAACTACCGGCGGTGGTGTAAAGTGTTGGGGAAGCGGTCATAGCGGTGCATTGGGAGTTGGCGGCGATCCCCCTTATAAAAAACATCCGACAAATGTGTACGGGACACCTTAAAAAGCTCTACAAATATAACTTCCTTTGCAAAAATACCGACACCGGACATTAGTTAGATCCACATATTCAGAAAATTGAGTATAGTGTGACAAACGCCCAAGCATCATACCTAAAGGGGTGGAATATGAGAGCCACTGATGAAGTAGTAGAGTTTATACAAGCTACCCAACTAAGTGACATTCCTGGTGACGTAAAACACTTAGGGAAACGAGCAATATTAGATACTTTAGGGGTAGCTCTTGCCGGATCCGGTGACGAAAGCGTACGAATACTTCTTGAAACTATGGCAGGACGCCAGGGAGATTCCAGAGCAAGTCTCATCGGGAGCGGACAACGTACCGATTCTTTATCTGCTGCATTAATTAATGGCACCATGGCGCATGCCCTGGACTACGACGATGTAAACGAGTCTTGTATGGGTCATCCGAGTGCACCAATCCTGCCTGCGGTCATCGCCCTTGGGGAAGAGTTGGATAAGTCCGGTGCAGACGTACTGGAAGCATTTTTGGTCGGGTTCGAACTCGAGTGCAAACTCGGATCAGCTATCGGAAGATCTCACTACGGTAAAGGTTGGCATGCTACCGCGACGTTGGGAACTATAGGTGCGGCCGCGGCTTGTGCCAGGTTAATGGGTTTAGACAGTAAAGCTACTGAAATTACATTGGGTATTGCCGCATCTCTGGCCAGCGGTATAAGAAGTAACTTCGGTACAATGACCAAGCCTTTACATGTAGGTGAAGCATCACGGAACGGTGTCCTGGCTTCGCTGCTAGCTTCTAAAGGCTTTACAGCTACATCTAACGTATTCGATCACCCTATAGATTTCGGCCAAGTCTTCTCCGAAGACAAACTAAATAAAGATTACCTAATTGAATCTTTAGGCTCTCCCTGGGACATTTTGACCCCTGGGATTACCGTGAAAAAATATCCATGCTGCAACAAAGTACATCGCACTGTTGATGCCACGTTAGGATTAGTTGTTGATCATCATCCACAACCAAGTGATATATCTGAAGTAGTTATCACTATCCCGCCGGGAGAAGACGTTCCACTCATTTACAAAAAAGCTACGACTGGATTAGAGGGCAAGTTCTGCATGCAGTTTTGCGTAGCTTCAGCCATAGTTGATGGTGAGATAGTGTTCAACACATTTGAGACAAACAGGGTCGAAAGAGCTGAGGTGCAACAATTATCAGACAAGGTTACCGTTGTCACTGATGAAAGCCAGATACCGGTCGTCATAGATACTGGTGGACACGTTGATGTATCGATAATCATGCAAGACGGGAGAATCTTCGATCGTAAAATCGAGAAAGCCACTGGAACCCCGACATTTCCTCTTTCAGACAATGATCTCCAAAATAAGTTCAGGTCGTGCGCAAAAACTGTCCTTAATTCAAATGATATAGAAACAGCAATTGCTGGAATTTATGACTTAGAAAACCTTCGGTCAACTGCCGACCTCATGCACATGCTAAGTGTTGCGTCCACCATCGACCTAAAAGTTTGAATTCTATGTCTTGATGCAGCGGGCGGAAAATTCTATCCTGTGCCCCCCTTCTCGGAAATCAAGGCCATTTTTGAGATAACGCTTGCCCTAGTTACTAGTATTCGAACGTTCTGCTCTTTTAGCAATTTGCTGGATTAGACCGTTAAAGATCCATTTAGGAGTCCCATGGGGTCAGGTATAATTAGAATATATCTCTATTCCGTCACCCACCCCACGCTGGGACATGAGCGCAGTTGACATGAAATGCCCACGAGGATTCTCAGCTCTGTAGACAGTGCGGCACACTAAAGGGTGTGCCTCAAGTTACCAGTTCAACTCCACAGGAAATGGATACTAAGATGCAAGAGGACTCTAGCCCTGCCACGATCCCAACGGATGCTATCATTGTCCGGCAATCCCGGTGGGCATATATGTTGTACGCGATACCGGCGTTGGCTTTCTTTGGTGTAATCTCCATGGTCGACTTCATCACCTTTAGCTTTTTGCCCTTCATGATAGCAAGTTATTTCATTGTGTCCCGGTATCTGAGCTTTCGCAGGACCGCCTACATCCTCACAGACAAGCATCTCGTCATCTTTCAGGGTTCACTGGTCGGCCGGAAACGTTTCGACATTCCGTTCGCGGATCTGAATTACGTTCAAGCCCAACCTGGTATATTCGGGAGCCGACTAGAATATACAGGCGTGATATTGCAGTTGACGGACCAGCGAGTGTTTTTGCTCCATTACGTACCTGTCGGATCACCACTCTTGGAATATCTACGGGCCCGTATGAACCCCGACTCACCCCACGAAGACGAACTCGACGAGAAGTTCTAAGGGACTCTAGGTCACAATAACCTTATCCTGGGCATTACGGAAGCTTGCCCGATGGGGCTTTCTTTCAAAATTACAGCTCGGGGATTGACCTGGTACGGCAATATAGACACAATCCGGTCTATAGAGATAACCGCCCCGCCAATCGCGGAAGATAGACAGCACAAACACCCAAGGAAACTCGGCATGATTCTTCGCCCATAAATATTGAATGGGAAATCGACCATAACAATCTATCGAACTAGTGGAACACGTCTATACGTGAAGTATATCGCCAATATATTAAACCCGTTTTCGTCATCCATACGACCCCGTATCGGTGTCAAATCAGCCCGTAATTAACTGTCCTCGCGGATGATATGCTGTTTATTGTATGTATTCAGGAAAACGGAACGTAGAACCTTAAGGAGTCGGCCCGTACACAAAAGCCTGCACCCTCGGGGGTTTAAACTCCAATTGGTACAAATTTTTGAGCCGGTTGACGCAAGAGGCACACCTTTCTTGTTAGGAGGTACCGGGGGCGATAAACTTATGCTCAAATCACGTGGCTTATAACCTTGAGGTAGATTGCAAACCACTAGATTCGTAACATACAATCGACCAGTTGCACATGTCTCGTCAAGGAGGATCATATGGCAGCCATGAAAATACTTTCAGCTGACTCACACATCTTGGAACCTCCAGATCTCTGGACAAGTCGTATGAATTCCGAA
>VEXF01000007.1 GCA_009391275.1 SAR202 cluster bacterium AD-804-J14_MRT_500m
GGAAAGCATTCCAGGAGCTCCAAGAACTTGGGTGGGTAGATGGACCTCAACCCAAATTCGTGTCAGTCCAGGCCGAGGGTTGTCAACCATTGGTAACTGCCTTCACTGCGGGTAAAGAACAGGCAGCACCTTACCCTAAGGCCAGCACCGTTGCTCACGGGTTACGTGTCCCAGCCGTATTCGCAGATTACATAGTCTTAAAAATTCTCCGTGAAACAGGCGGCACCACTCTGGCGGTTACTGATCAAGATATGATAAACGCTATGAAAGAGATCGGGGCTGCCGAGGGTGTAATGGCCTGCCCTGAAGGTGCTGCAACATTGGTCGGACTCAAGAAGCTTCTAGATCGAAATTTTTTGTCCGGAGATGAAAAAGTAGTGTTAATGAACACTGGATCCGGTTATAAATATTTGGATCTTCTGAAATCACAGGACCACTGAAATCTTATTTGCCGAATTCATTGTAGGAATGCTACGATCAAATTGATTTGATATTTTTGCGCGGGAGATCGCGAAACCTATGGAAGTAGTCCTTAGTTCACCTAGAGGGTTCTGCGCTGGTGTGGTCCGAGCCATAGATGTAGTCGAATTGTGCTTGGAAAAATTCGGCAAGCCTATCTATGTAAAACGCCAGATTGTGCATAATCCCTACGTGGTTGCCGCGCTAGAGCGAAAGGGAGCCAGAACCGTTGAGGATGTTTCTGGAATACCTTCGGGTTCGACAGTAGTGTTTTCCGCCCACGGATCCCCACCGGAGGATTTTGAAAACGCATCAAAACGCAATCTTCGGGTAATAGACGCTACATGTCCGTTAGTCACACGCGTGCATAACGAAGCAGCCCGATACTACCGTGAAGGCCGAAAAATAATATTAGTTGGGCACAGAGGTCACGCAGAAGTTCGAGGGACCATGGGTCAAGCTCCAATGACGCTTATGGATGACAGAGAAGATAGCGAAGTTGACCAGTGGAGTAAAGAAACCGAAATTGCAGTTCTTACCCAAACTACCCTTTCAGTTGATGATACTGCACGGGCGGTCGACAGAATAAAGCACGTCTACCCAGATGCCATTATTCGTAATGACGTCTGTTACGCTACCACAAATCGACAAGATGCTGTCAAAAAATTGACCGACCAAGTTGATCTTGTATTAGTAATTGGGGCAGATAACAGTTCTAACTGCAACCAACTTCGGGAAGTCGCTGAAAGTAAAGGTATTCCTGCCTATCTAATCAACAGCGCAGCAGAATTAAAGGACAGTTGGATAATAGGGATAACTAAAGTTGGGATAACCTCCGGCGCGTCCACACCAGAAGTTTTAGTAGACGAGGTAATAACGAGATTAAGACCCGACAAAGTATCGACGCTTAAAGGAATTAACGAAGACGTAACTTTTGTCCTCCCGAAGGGGATGCGCGAACTCTAGCATACGATCCCATATAGGAAACTTCTCAACCCACTCACTCCGATCGATGACGTCGATGCCTAGGAGTAATACCAATCTATGGAGCAATTCCATGACAACTATACCCGAGATACACGATAAATACCTTAACCTAGACAAAACGCTAGAAATTAAGAGCGAACAGACTATTGACGCCGGATGTCTGCTTTCATTCGAATACGAGTACCCAGAACAACCATCTGACGTCAGAATAGACACAGACGAATTTACAGCTTTATGCCCTTGGACTGGACTTCCCGATCTAGGAACCCTAATTATAACTTACACGCCGTCTGACCAGCTCATTGAATTAAAGTCTCTCAAGTTTTATCTGCTTTCGTTCAGGGATGTCGGGATCGTCCAAGAGCATGCGGCAAACCGCATCCTGCGTGACTTGGTTGACCTGATACACCCTCGAAAAATGCATATCTGCTTAGACTATAAGATTAGGGGTGGGCTCCACACGACGGTAACAATCGATTTTCCTTGTTCTGACTAGGCCTGTATATCCAAACTAAATTAACTTATTTATTGGATACAAAGATGTCGCTGCCATCTACCTTGACTCTATAGCATGGTAGCGCTTCATCTGCAGGTGGAGTTACTGCCTCGCCCGTTTTAACATTGAACATCGCACCATGAATTGGGCATTCAACCTGGTCGCCATCAAGATCCCCATCTGAAAGATTCCCAGCGGCGTGGGTGCACTCGTCTCCTACGGCAAAATAAGAGCCATCTACATTTACAAGGAGGACTCTTTCCGCACCTACATTAACTGCTTTCATGCTCCCGGGGGGCAGATCCTGGGTTTCTGCAACTTTGGTAAACTCTTCAGCCATTTGACTCACCTCGTATATGGGATATTTAAGTTTTAGTTATACCGAGACAATAAATTCTATGTTATTTCATCTCTTGATATGATTATAAAGCTAACGACAATTCGGTGGAAGACCCATGACTCAAGACTGATCCTAAAAGACATAATCCTTGACATAATTATCAGAATTTGGCTAAAATTGGTGGAATATTCCCAACAACTTAGCCCACTTTCACGCTACTCACTAGGAGTCTAATTGAGCTGATAGTAGTGCTAACCGAAGGGTAGAGCAGTGCCATCGACGCAGGAAAACGACACTATAGGGATCCAGATAATTAGACAGGGCGCGAGCTCGGTCATTAATCGTACGCATTAACAAGGGAGAGGGCACTAGAGGTGTCTTCTTTTTCAATTGGGTAAACGGAGAGTCACAATGGCGTCTATTGGTGAGAGGTCATCAACGGACCTTCGGCCTTCATTTCGACACCACAGATTGGGTATCACTGACAATGAGATCCAAGAATTCCACGAGAAAATGGTCCTTGCTCGCACTTTAGACGAGAGATTGTGGGCCTTAAACCGCCAGGGGCTGGTCCCAATTGTTGCATCGTGTCAAGGAGCAGAAGCCGCACAAATGGCTATAGCTTGGGCAGGTGTAAAAGATGGAAACTGCTTCTTTTTTACTTATTATCGAGATATGGCATTAAAATTAATGGCCGGTGTAAGCTCATTACAGATAATGATCAGCCACTTGGGGAAAAGCACCGATATTTTCAGCGGAGGACGCCAGTTTTTTCTTCAAGGTGCATCGTTGGATCACCGCATTATCCAAACGTCAAACGTCGTTGGGTCTAACCTAACACAGGCTGTAGGCCATGGCCTTGGATCCAAACTGTTAGGTGACAAAATGGTAACGTTGGTGATGTTTGGAGATGGTGCTTCAAGCGAGGGTGAATGGCACGAGGCAATGAATTTTGCAAGCATTCACAACGTTCCAGTTGTTTTCCTTTGCTATAACAATGGATTGGCCATATCCGTCCCATTACGAAAACAGATGGGAGTACCAGATCTCGCTGTAAGGGCTGCGTCTTATAATATGCCAGGCGTAGTGGTCGACGGAACAGATCCCCTTGAAGTTTACCGTGAACTTACAGAGGCCATCAGCCGAGCACGGCACCCTAAAGGAGGGCCTACTCTTATCGAGTTAAAAGTCGAACGGATTAAACCGCACACATCTGACGACGACCATACTCGATACAGGTCTCCCGAAGAAATTTCCACGATGATACAAAGAGATCCACTGCCCAAGTTGCACAATTACTTAATCAATTGCGGTCTATTAACTCAGAGCAAAGCCGAGCAGATAGAAAGACAATCTATAGATGAAGTAGACAGGATTACAGAAGAAGCACAGTTAGAACCTTGGCCTGACGCTAATGAACTAGGTGATCGTCTTTATGCTCCATAAATTGGATATCCATGGCGGTTAAATCTGTTATAGAATCAATCCGCGATACCATATCGGAAGAAATGGTATTGGACTCCCGAATAATTCTGCTTGGCGAAGATGTGGGAGCCCGTGGAGGCGTGTTTCTTGCCACCCAAGGTTTCGAGGAGCAGTTTGGAGATGACCGGATTATTGACACTCCCCTAGCAGAAGAATCTATAGCTGGGATTGGAGTAGGATTAGCTTTCAAGGGACTGCGTCCAATCATAGAGATCCAATTTTCAGATTTCTGGTGGTACGCCTGTAACCAAATCGTCGGAGAAGCATCAAGAGTTTTTTACGGAAGCAACGGAAAACTCCCTGTACCCATGGTAGTCAGAATTCCGTATGGTGGAGGGATCCGAGGGGGATTGTTCCATTCACAAAGTATTGAAGGATATCTATTCAATACACCTGGGTTAAAGGTAGTGGCACCATCCAATCCATACGATGCCAAAGGGTTGTTGAAATCCGCTATCAGAGATAACAACCCAGTTATTTTCCTAGAACACAAGCGAACTTACAGAGCGGTTCGAGGAGAAGTCCCAGATAATGATTATCTGATCCCTATAGGGACGGCAGATGTGAAACGTCCGGGGTCAGACATCACAATTATAAGTTATGGTCTTGTCTTGCACTATGCATTGGAAGCAGCGACGATTCTAGAAAACGAAGGTATAAGCGTTGAAGTTGTGGACCTTAGGAGCCTCTTGCCACTGGACCATCAAACGATCATTAACTCGGCAAAAAAGACAGGCAAAGTATTAATAGTCCACGAAGACAACGTAACCGGGGGTGTAGGGTCAGAAATTTCCGCTATCATTTCTGAAAATGCGTTTGAATTCTTAGATGCTCCCATTAGACGATTAGGGGGCCCAGACATACCCGCAGTCCCGTTTGCACCAACGCTTGAAAACGCCTATATGCTAAACCCTGATAAAATCGCCGTCGCGCTGCGCGAATTAGGCGCGTACTAGGAAGACGTCAATGCCGATTGTTCCCATAGAATTGCCACACGTTGGAGAGACCGTAGTAGAAGGCATAATAGACAAATGGTTAAGGCGAGAAGGAGATCGGGTCAAAAAGTACGAGCCATTGGTAGAAGTAATCACTGACAAAGTTAATATGGAGGTACCTTCACCATTTTCTGGAGTTCTTACTAAAATCCTGGCCCAAGAAGGCAACACGGTTGCTATGGGATCAATCATTGCAGAAATGAACACCGAAGAAGCCGTCCAGGGGTCTGTGCTAATTCAAGAATCATCTCAAGATGGAATCCTTACAGGTACCGCTGGAATCTTAATCGAGAGTAGTGCTCCTGTGGGTCCAACAGGTGCCGGCGATCCTGAGTTATATGACGACTCACCGGCCAGTCGTAGTTTGAAAGACCCTGCTACCACAACCCCAAATAGATATTACTCTCCAGTGGTAACGCGAATTGCCGGCGATCTGGGAGTAAACCTAGAACAGGTCACTGGATCCGGCGCGAATGGACGCGTTACAAAGCAGGATGTTGTTACATACGCTAGGGACAACCCCACCACAAACATTGGCCAATCAACCATAGCTCCCCATAATACCAATTTGCCGACAAGCGCAATCGAACAGATCGAAGTGGTTAATGTCACCCCGGTAAGGAGACTAATAGCTCATCGCATGGCCCGAAGCTCGTCCGAGATACCCCATGCCTGGGCCATGGTAGAGGTCGATGTCACGGGTCTGGTAGAACTTAGATCTAAACTCAAAGAAGGGACGAAAGAGCACGTATATTCAGAACTGACGCTGCTTCCATTTGTGATAGCTGCCGTCGCTCAGATGCTAAAACTGCACCCAAACCTTAATGCCTCTTGGCAGGATGACAAACTATTTTTAAAGCGATGTGTAAACGTAGGTATTGCTGTCAGTTCTAAAGACGGACTGGTTGTTCCAGTCATTCGCAATGCGGATTCGCTTCAGATATTGGAGATTAGCCAAAGAGTGAGGGCATTAGCCAAACGTGGAAGAGAAGGTACGTTGACGTTAGATGATGTTCAAGGTGGGACTTTTACAGTTAACAACACGGGGGCATTGGGAACAATATTATCAGGACCGATTATAAACTACCCGCAAGCTGGCATTTTGACCACAGAGTTAGTCCAAAAGCGCCCCATAGTAATCGCCAATGAAATCGTCATACGGTCCATGATGAACATATGCCTATCGTTCGATCACCGAATTCTGGACGGACTGGAGGCAGCTCTATTTCTTCGGGCTGTACAGGCAGAGCTCCAAGCTTTTCATACCGACACACTGATCAATTAATTTATATATGACCATCTGTCACGTAACCAATTTAGGAACTATTGACTACCCAACTGGCTATTTATTACAACAAGATTTAGTAAACCAAATCTCCAATGGACAGCGGACATCTGCCCTTTTACTATTAGAACACCCCCATGTATATACCATTGGACGCCTTGGTAATCGAAATCAAGTGCGGTTGGGGTCGGTGCGACTCAAACAGATGGGTATCACGCTTTACAACACTAACCGCGGCGGCCAAGTCACATATCATGGACCGGGTCAATTAGTGGTATATCCTATCGTTGATTTAAGAACCTGGGGCGGCCCATTAAAATATGTTCGCGGTTTGGAACAAGTGATTATCCAAACTTTAGCTGATTATGGGATTAACGGAGAAATTAAAGATGGTCTCACAGGCGTCTGGATAAACGATTGCAAAATTGCTGCGATTGGCGTAAAAATCACTAATGGTGTAGCTCACCATGGCTTCTCGTTAAACGTGGCACCACATTTGGAATATTACCAGCACATTATTTCTTGTGGTATAGAGAACTGTGCAAGCACATCGGTGGCAATGTTGCTGCGTTGTAGCCCTGATATTGAAACTGTTGCGTATACACTGCAGTACCATTTCGGCAAACTGATGGGATACGAAATGATCGAAGTGCCCATTGAAGACTTGACCAAGTCTTAACCTTATTTCCCTTCATTACAAGGATAGTAGTTATATTAGCGATCTATCAGATTAAATGAACGCGGTTACTCCTCCCGAATCGTTGTTTGTATAGTAGTATCTTTAGTCGCCACGGCGACAGAACCATAGAGCGGTCAACGACGTTTATAAATCCCTACTAACCTGTCGGCCTCACTATGATTTACACCAGTAAGATCGAAATACATTCGAATACGATCAAATACCGTGTAAATTTCAGCCGTCGATTCTAGGTTCCGGGTACCATCTAAAGATACTTCTACTCGAGTCAATGATATCCCTTGTTCTCGGGAAATTCGTTCCAACATAAGGGAGGCACACGAAGTTAAACCTGAGAAAAATACTTCGGCAGCGGTAACAGCTTCGCTCGGCCCTCCGACGTAGTCTGGATCGTCTATAAGAAAATGGTTGGACCGGACGCTTGTAATGCAGCGCCCAGTTACACCTGAGCTTAATGATCGTACCGAAGTAGTATGAAATCTATCAGGCATTGAGACCTTCCTTATGTTCAGTTAAAAATTTTCGAGATCACTTCTCCAAGCACCCATCCTATCCCCGCTGCCCCCGCACCAATAGCTAGAATTTCAAGACCCTGCAAAATTGGTGCCCGTTTTACTAGCCGTCCTTTCGCTGTGCCCAAAATGAACAATGCTATTAACGCCCCAGCGATCGATGAAATAGTCCCAATTCCACCCCCAACAAAAAAGTAGGGGATTATAGGTATAACTGCTGCTATGATATAAGTCACCCCCATCGTCACGGCATCTTTCAACGGGTTAGATGCCAAGTCGGGGTCTATACCAAGTTCCTTTTCTACCAACGTGCGCAACCACAACTCTCTGTCAGAAGCAATATGCTCTGACATCTCACGTGCCTCCTGATAGCTCATACCTTGCTGGTGATATAGAAAGACCAGTTCTGCCATCTCTTCAGCGGGGTTTTCTTCCAGTTCTTTCGCCTCTTTTTCAATTTCTGACTGAAAGATTTCTTTCTCTGCTTTCGCACCAAGGAAAGTTCCCGTGGTCATGGATATGGTACCGGCTAGAGCTCCCGCTAGCCCGGCAATCACGATAGTTGTCGTATCAGGAACAGCTGCGGATATAGCGGTTACCAAAGCAACAGTGCTCATCAGTCCGTCCTGCGCACCAAATACAACTTCCCTAATTCGGCCGAATGAAGCTACCCGCCACCGTTCACGCTCAACTTCCATCACCGCCTGCGGGAAATCAGACTCGACTTGTGTTATTTCAGTTTGTCCCAGTTGATCCTTCGTAGTGCCCAAGCCGTCATCAGGGATATCAATAACTACACGGGGAGCCAAGATTGGTGGTTCTATAATTTCTCGTCTGCCAAGTTTTTCGTTGAGATCATCCGTGGCCTTCATAAATGCTTCCAAATGGTGTCGTTCCCTATCCATTGCTACAGTGAACGCTCTGGCAGCGTCCCTTCGACCCTCATCTAGGGCGTCTCGGATCATTCGAGGATATCGGCTTGAAATTTCAGCGGCTTCTCCTTGTGTAACAGCCTTTAAGTTTTCTAAAGTAGATTTGACTGCACTAGCAGTCCTAAGATGATTAATGCCGTGAATACTCTCAGCACCGGCCGTTTCTTGGAAGATTTGTGCGATTTCTGGGTGCCCTTCTTCCATAGCTTTAGCTGCATATGCATTGTATTTTAAGAGAGACATAGCTTCACTGATAATCGCATTCCATAAATTACGTTCCGTTTTAGTCAGGTTGATTTCACCTTTTCTCATTACACCATCTCCAAATTTATGCAAACTACCACCATATCGCAGCATACTTTAGCACAGGGATAAGAGCCTTGGGGCTCAACTTATCACTGATCATGTATAATAGAAGGAGGTATAGACATCTATTCGGCACGCAATTTGCCCACCCAAACTCTTAGTCACGACGGATTGGAAGATTAGGAAATGAGGTCGTTTCTGTTACGGGATAAATCATGAAAGTACGTAGGCTTGGTAAATTAGAAGTTGGTGCGGTAGGAATGGGGAGTGCGCAAACATTCGACGTGGTTGATGATGCCTGCATGATCGTGCGTAAAAAGATAATGGATCAATGTGTCATCGAAGGGGTTACATTCATCGATACTTCGCCCATGTACGGCCGGGCCGAATGGGTCCTAGGGAATGTAATGAGCGGGATTCGAAAGAACTTTCAAATTGCCACTAAGGTTTGGTGCTCAGGCGCTGATACAGCCCGTAGACAAATTGCAAGATCTTTCGAATTATTGAAAACTGACCATATAGAATTGATACAGATCCATAATTTGGTTGACTGGAGAACCCACCTGCCATATCTGGAAAACTTAAAATCTGAAGGAAAAATCGACCTTATAGGGGCCACATACGGGTACCCTGACAAATTAGCAGAACTTATTGAACTAATGAACACTGGGCGTCTCGACACAATCCAAATTTCATACAACGTCAAGGATAGGGCAGTTGAAACAAAAGTTTTGCCTCTTGCCGAAGAACGTAACATTGGTGTGATTGTTATGCGTCCGACAGGTAAAGGTGGCCTAGTAAACGAATTGACACGCAAACCTGAGATAGGGCCACTTAGTGAGTTCGGGATAGATACGTGGGGCCAAGCTCTCTTAGCATGGCTAATATCTGACTCTAGAATAGGGGTCCCGATACCCGCCACTACAAAGCAGGAACGGATTACTGAAAATGCCGTTCCGGGAAACCTAGAACCCCTTCCAAAAGAGCTTCGCCGTTATATCGAAGAAGAAACAGATAGGTGCATCTGAATCCCAATAGAATACTTCGAGCACCGTCTATTGCTGTTATGCACCTTAATCTAGGCACGACATCACTGGCGAAACAGATGATAGGAGATCTGCTACATGGAGACCCGAACACTAGTGAATCTGGATGTACCAGTCATAGGCATGGGTAGCGCTACAACATTCAACGTTGAAGAGGAATCTGATCTTTCGATACGCAGACAAATAATTGATAATTGCATCGCATCTGGATCTACATTCATAGACACATCACCAATGTATGGTAGGGCCGAACAGGCATTAGGGATCACTATGGAAGGCCGAGTCAATGAATTACAATTAGCCACAAAAGTATGGGCTGTGGGGAAAGAGTCTGGAAGGCGTCAGATTGCCAGATCGTTTGAACTGTTAGGAGCGAATCATATCCATTTATTCCAGGTACATAATATGGTGGACTGGCGGACCCATCTGCCATATCTAGAGAACTTAAAAGAAGAGGGGAAGATTGATTTAATAGGTATCACATACACGTTCCCCAACGGCTTACCAGAAATGGCGGAAATCATGAAAACCCGGAGGGTAGACACCATCCAAGTGTCCTACAATGTGCTTGAACGAGAGGTGGAAGAAGAAATTCTTCCCCTGGCAGATGAACTAGATATGGGCGTCCTTATCATGCGACCGTTAGGTTCTGGAAGCCTCGCAAAAGGGCTACAAAGAGAGCCAGACTTATCCCCGTTGAAAGAATTCGGCATCACGAAATGGCCCCAGGCGTTATTAGCATGGTGCCTTGGAGATCCGAGAATTGACATGCTTATCCCAGCCACCACCCGTCCGAATCGGGTTTTCGACAACGCCGCGGCCGGCTCCTTTACGATATTACCACAAGAATACAGGGATCACATCGTTTCCGAAGCAAAACGGTGTTTGAAATGACTAATACGGGGATTTTTTAAGATCGGACCTAATCAAACTGATTGAGAACCAGCTATGTTTAGCTCTCCTGAGGGGCAAAGTCGGGTGCTAACATTATCTGATCTCTCATTTTCACTATAAGAGGCTGCACTCTAGGAACATATTCCCCAAACCAGCGTGGATCTGCTTCTACTTCAGCTTTTGCTTTTTCCATATGTGCCAGGCTCTTATAAGCCCAAACATGGATTACCTGGTTCAATTCACCGATAGCCGTGTGAAACCAAGCTGCAAGCTCGACACCATGATCTTTTCTGATAGGCAGGGCTAATTCCCTTACAGCTTTCATATATTCCGGGACTTTCCCGGGTTTGAAATCATATATTCGGACATCGTAGACCATTTTAATCCACCTGACTTTATCGTGATGTTCTAAAACAATACGGGCAGGACGAAGCTATCAGCCCGTAGGCATGGTGTCAAGGCATGCTTAGAACTAGGTAATACATAGCACAATATTCAACACTTTTGTTGTACTAATTCAGACAATCTATCCGTTACTACGGCATCCAACCCTATGGAACTGAGAAAAGTCAGATCTTTCCCAGAATCCAGATCCCAGGCTAAAACAGGTTTCCCTTGATTGTGGAAATGGGTTAGCATCTTTGGAGTGAACGTCTCAAGATCAGGGTTCATCCAGTGCGGCTGAGCCATTGGACTAAGCCATCTATCGCTGATAGGAAACGGATGCTTCGCACACCAGATGTATCCTCGTTTTAACCTAGGCTCCATGAGCCTAAGAGCAAACAGAGATACCGGGTTGAAACTTGATATCAGAGTTGATTCCCAACGATCATAATCGTGGACGGTTTCAATCACCGCAGCCACAAGAGGTCTAATACCCCACCCACGAACCTTAAGTTCTACTACTATCAAAAAGTCTTTAGGAACAGTATCAAATACGTCGGCCAAGGTAGGTATTTTCACATGTTCGCATTCAGGCCGATACCAAGATCCAGCATTTAGTGTTTTTAATTGTTCTAGTGTGAAAGAACCGACAGGTCCTCTCCCATTCGTCGTCCTATCTACTACTCGATCATGCAGTACAACAGCGATTCCATCTTTTGACAATCTAACGTCTAATTCTATCCCGTCTGCCTTTTTCTCATAAGCAATAGAGAAAGCATCAAGCGAGTTCTCCGGTGCATATTCCACTGCCCCTCGATGGGCAATAATTAGCGGAGTTTTTAAAGAGCCCGGCATCAAGTCCCATGAAGTTCGTGTCATATATGTTTCTGTTTTCCAAGAAGTCATTCCGCGTTGCCACCTGAAATCAGGTGCCAAATTTTCATAGGGATTTTGTAGTGCACTAGCTTTTCGTAAAGAGCGTAGGCAACCAACATCACAACCGCGCCTACTATCGCATCAGAAATATAATGGTTGGCTGTGATTGTGATCGCTAGTAATGTTAAAGAAGGATAGAGCACGCCGATACACTTGAATACTAGGGATCCGTGCTTAAAAAATAGAACGCCGAATATCATCGTCCAGGCAAAATGCAAGCTCGGCATGGCCGCAAACGCATTATAGTAACCCACCATATCTTCTCCCGCGTACCAACTTGGCCCATAAATAACGAAAGTGTTAACAAAATTATATTCCCCCATCATTCGTGGCGGTGTTAACGGAAATAGACAGAAAATAATCAAAGAGATCCCGAAACTTAGGAGAATAATGCTTCGATAATAAAAATACCGTTCCCTATCGAACAAGTAGTACACCAAGGCGGTTATCAAAACGATTGGGAAAAACGTTACTATGTAGATCCAGTTGAATGCGATAATGATCCATTCTGAAGTTTGGACTGCCCATTGATGCCAAAAAGGTTCCCAGAAGAATCCTAGTTTTTTTTCAAGATTGATTATCCATTCAGCGTTTGCCCAAGCAGAATCTTCCGCGTTTGATCCGACAGTTCTCCGCAGGAACAAATATACAAAATATGTTCCTACGATCAGAACACTTTCCCGAATATGGGCAACAACCCCACCGCGCTGTATTAATTTTGAAAAAACTCTATTCATATCAAACGTCATATGCAATCATGGTTAGAAATATGGAAAACTCCGTTTTCAATAATAAATTATCTGGTAGCATGCAATTAGACAAATTTAATATCTACAGGATTCCTCACAATCAGTATTACAGTTTTCCCACCAAATTAGACAAAGATTTGTTTTCGTCAATTGACAACTTCACCGAACACCATTAAATAACATCTAGAATCATCTTGACGTCCGTATAGAGCGTGTGCTAAAAGTCGTATTTACACTAGGATAGAGGCGTTTGAACATGCCCTTGATAGAATACGGATGCTATGACTGCGAAAAAGTTTCGGAATCGTTGATACGAGACAGAAACGCTGTGCCAGGTTCAATTAAGTGCGAACATTGTAATAGTGAAGACACGGTCCGTCTAGTTTCTCGTGTGAACTACAAGATGCATAAGAAGGCCAAATACGATGATGAGTTTTTAGGTAAAGCAATGCCGGGAATGATGAAAAAAAAGGAAACCGCTCATAAGTTTTCCGAAGGACGCGGATCAGATGAGTCTAAAATGTTTGAGATGAGTGAGGGGATTGGCACACAAATTGACCAGATGATCCATCGTAGTTTGCCCAAACGATAACAAGATATTTCTTATCGTCCCAGCGACAATACGGCTCAATTAATTATAATCTCAATGATTTATTCATACCTTAAAGCCTCCGCTGGCAAGATGTTTGACGCTTGTCTTGCCGGTAGGAAAGTCGTCAACAAAGAAAAGAAATATGCTATACCTACGATGATAAAGATCTGAGTCCAGGGAACCGAGAATTTTATTCCATCAAGTTCATTTCCAATTTCATTAACAACGTTATAAGAGATCACCGTACCGAGGGCAATGCCTATGGCTATGCCTAAAAGGGCTACAAAAGAAGATTCTATTAGAAAACTAAGCTGAACCATCCTTCGTCTATAGCCGATTGCACGAAGGACACCGATCTGTTGGCGACGTTCAACCACGGCGCGCATGCTCACTACACCTAGAGCGGCAATACCAACTACAAGACCAAGACCCATATAACCAGTTATGAGATTATAAAAAGAGGTTATAAAAGAAACGGTATTAGCTAGATCTTCCTCTAACACCGTGGATTCCATGCCGTTTTGTACAAAAGTTGATTCAAGACCCTTCGAAATCTTTGCTACATCGGAGTTTTCGTCTGTCCGAAAACGATAGGTCGTAAGCGGGATTGGGAAAGGTAACGCCTCATCTATACTAGATTTGGATGCTACTATGCCGTTCAGATCTGCTGCAGAATCCAACACTCCTATAATTTTATATTGAAATTGACGTCCGCTCCTTGGTTCCTCTACCTCAATAAAGAATGGAGTCATCTGTTCATCATCTAATTTCACACCTTCTATTTTAAGGGACCCGGCAGGCCCTCTAAATCCGCCATCATCGCCAGAAATTGCGCTAACATCTATCACTGCCAACTCCGGGTTAGCCGCCAAAGCAGTCCAGATTTGATCATTAGTCGAGTATCCTGCACTAAAAATCTTGAAGTTGTATCTTGAGTTAGTTAGAAAATCATCATCTCCGGCTACAACCTTATATGACTCCCATATCTTGCTACCTATCCCTGCTTGACGAACTTTAACAGCGCCTTCCACATATCCACCAATGGCTTCAAAATCAGAAAGTGAGATCGCCGGGGATGTCTCTATACCGAAAAAAACATCATCTATCGGACTATTAGGCGAAACAGTCGCGCTTATATCCCATTGACCAGTGATTCGGTCAGTATCACTGAAAACATTCTTAAATGCATTATTAACAAGAGACATTACCATTAAGGTAAATATGACTAATGAGAACATCGCCAATGTCAAACCAGTGCGAAATTTTGCATTCATTGGATACGCCACTGCAGTTACCAAGACAGGACGCATCTTACCTAATCTAGATGTAACACTGACCAGTGCTTTCAGCATAAGATCAGCGTTATACATCACCGTCCATACAGCTGCCGCGACCATTGCGATACCCGATACAAAAAACATCTCGGCATTATCTTTTAGATCCCCAGTTATCGGATCTATAGTATCGGTAGGCAAAACCCAAAAAGAGAGCATGATAATACCGATAAAAGTAGAAGTTAACCTCCCAACCAAACTAGCACCTTCATGGAGTCCTCTAGACCGAATCAGGGCCATCATAAAAAAGCCGACACCAATGTCTCCAATCCCTGTCAATATTGGCACCAAGTTTTGTCTGGATAAACCATGCAGTAATAGGAATACGCCCGCGGTAACTGTCAAGAGTCCAAAAGCCCAGACTGATCCCGGTCGCCGTGTTACGATCAAACGAAGAAGCAAACCCGTACCGATTATCAGAAGTGAAATTCCTAGGGCAAATGGACCCGTCTGCTTAAAAACAACCGCACCAACATAAACCAGTAAAATTCCGACAAGACATGTCAACCACCCGCGCCGAAAATAAGGCCAAGAAAATCGACCCACCGACAGACATAACGCTCCCCACCATAATGGCGAGACCGGCATCCATAACAACATCCCAGCAAATCCATTTAAGAAACCAAAAAGGTTTAGCTGCGGAACCATCGTAATAGCATGAAAGCCAAGGCTAATGGGCTTAACAAAGACACCTATAATGTCCATAAGCCTACGTTGAATAGGATCTTCTTTCTTAACAATTAGTATTTCGGGCAAACCCCTGACAGCCTCTGCGATGTTCATACGACTCACCCTGTAGGCCGATACAGAAGCCGTGATGAAAACAATGATCATTCCTGAGCAAAAAGCTATGACAACACTTCTCAGTTCGACGTGGTAGGTGAAAGGGAAACTTGAAACTATGCTAGATAACATGTAATTGAAAGCTGCTACAAGAAACAGACTAACTAACAATCCTAAGACAGTACCTACAGCAGATGCCACCAGGTTATATGCAATCCCCTCAAACACGAACATTTGAACCAGATGCCGCCGTTTCCCACCAATTGCCCGAATCATTCCCATTTCTGTGCGTCTCGCCGCTGCCAGCATGACAAAAATAAGAAAAATTAACAGCATACCTACCATGACTGAAAATAGACCGATGATTATGAAAAACGTAGTTGCTCCGCTTGCAGCAACAGTTGCTATGTCTAACATAAATTTCTTAATTTCAAAGACACGGATCTCTGCCAGCTCGTTCACAAGCAAGTCGTCAACTTCAGCCTCAACATCTGCTAAACCAGCTTGCTTCAGGCTGAAAATTATTTCACGTCCCACTTCTTCGTCGGATAACGCAGCAATCAACCCATGCGCATTTCCTGGGTTATGGAGTCCGTTCAATATGTATTCAAGATCTGTCGCGGTTTTCCCGGATAGATTTGTCACATGTTCTCGTAAAATCAGGGTAATATTTTCTTGGGACAATATGACAAGTAAATCTCGCACCGCCTGAGGATCTGCCAGCTGGGTTCGTAATTCCTTGGTAACAATTTCGCTTAGTTCTGCCCCTTGGCGAGCATCACCTAGATTAGACACCGCAATAAAATTAATCTCATTTGGCCGTCCTAGGATATTCTGAGCCCGTGACAACGGCATGATGACAGTAGACTCTATTCCGGAAAGGCCGCCGGCTAACACTACCGCCTCTACTCGATAGTCCAATTCTCGCTGTCCTAAAAACAAACGCACAGAGTCGCCTGGCTCAGCATCTAGTTCTTGTGCGGTCACGGAATTTATAAACAAAGACTTATCCGGTAACTCTCCAATTGAAACTTTATCCCCGTTCACCGAAATAAAATCTCCAAATCCATCAAGGTAATTTTCATCGATCCCCGTCAGACGAGTATTACCATCGCTCAACGACGTCCTTGGGTTGAAAATCGCCACGGTCTCCCCGATATATGGAACCAGGCCATCTATCTCTCTGAATTCTGACAACGTGTGTTTTAGTTTTTCAAACCTAGAACTAGGCATATAGGCCGGTGTATCTACACCGAAGCTATCTGATTCATCAGTTGAAGTAAGCACTTCATCAATATTACCGAGAAATTTTATTCCCTCGGATTTTATGGAGAAATCCAGAGTATCCCCTACAGTGAACGCGGAAGCTATTAGCATGGCACTCAACATTGACCCAATTATGATTAAGACTGTTTGAGAGCGTCGTCGGGGTATATTCCGGAGACCTAAGCGGACCATGACTCGGTTTTTGATAGCGAAGAATCCTACCACTAGCATGATGGCAAGAAATATTAAGAACGTCGACACCATGAGATGGTCCATTGATAGACCAAAAAGATAATCCATTAGCGAGTGATCATTTCTAAGAGATCAGTGGCGGTGGGATTCTAACCGAGGAGTTTCTAATATCTGTGACCTGATCAACTATGTTGCCATCACGCATCCGTATAATACGGTGAGCCCTCCCACCAACATCATCGGAGTGGGTAACCATAACAAAAGTCTGACCATTCGCCGTATTGAGGCTGGTCAACAGCTCCATGATTTCGTCGGACGTTTCGCTGTCCAAATCGCCAGTGGGTTCGTCTGCCCAAACAATTGCGGGGTCATTTATAAGGGCCCGAGCTATGGTCACTCGTTGGCGTTGACCACCTGAAAGTTCACCTGGTAGATGCGTCGACCTCTCTGACAATCCAACTCTGTTTAACATTTCTAGTGAGCGTTTTCTCGCCGGTCCAGACCGGACACCCGATAGCAGCAATGGCATCTCAACATTTTCAACCGCGGTTAGAACTGGGAGTAAGTTATAAAGCTGAAAAACAAATCCCATCCTTTGTGCGCGATAATCACTTCTCTCATCATCAGGGAGTTTTTGTAGCTCCATATTTTCAATCCAAATTTCCCCGAGATCTATTGAGTCCAATCCAGAAAGGCAATTCAATAACGTTGTTTTACCGCAGCCACTAGGTCCCATTATAGCTACCATCTCACCTTTTTTTACGGTTAGATCTATACCCCGTAACGCTTCAACCTTAACCTTCCCAGTATCATAAGTTTTATGTAAATTGGTTGCATGAACTGCTATATCGTTACCAGTCAACAACGTGAATCCTTGATAGATAGATTTGTGGATACGATTTGTGTATCCCGTCAGAAAACACAACGACGATCAGATTATTGAACCGTCTTTTAAGCCCGACTGAAAATACCAGAATATCAAGATATACTCAAGCTGTTTTTGCGCTTAGATGATTAAGTAGGGGTGACACGATGCACAGTCCAAATAGTATTGATTATGACGTCATAGTTATCGGTGGAGGTAACGCCGGTTTGTGTGCTGCTCTATCTGCCTCCAAGGCCGGATCCAAGGTATTACTAATAGAAAAAGCTCCGATAGGATTTCGCGGCGGAAATTGCCCGTACACAGGGGGTGGTTTCAGATTTGTCCACAATGGTAAACCTGATTTAGAGCCGTTGCTGGCTGATTCCTCTTCAATTCGACACGTCGATACTATCGACCATTACACTGACGATCAATATCGCCGGGACATGTTGGAACGGACAGGGCATATGACAAATCCTGACCTCTTAGATCAACTTATCTCTCAGTCTTACCCTACCGTTCAATGGATGACAAGTTTAGGAGTATCTTTCGAATTATCCGGGGGTTCTAACACAGGAGCACAGGTTAGGCCTGATCCACGAGTGGGCGTTCGAGCCTTAGGGTCCGGGATTGGCTTGTTAAACATGTTATATAAAGCAGCTGAACAATCAGGCGTAGTCATCGTTTATGAAACCAAGATGGTATCACTACTAGAAAATCCTTTAGGCGGAATCAACGGTGTGATCTGCAAAGATAAAGATGGAATTCATAGACTTGAATGTTACTCTGTAGTTCTCGCGTGTGGAGGGTTCGAAGCGAATCAAGAAATGCGACTGAAATACCTAGGGCCAGCATGGGAATTGGCCAAAGTCAGGGGGTCCATGTTCAATACTGGTGATGGTCACAGGGCTGCTTTGAGCATTGGTGCCAAACCTGTTGGACAGTGGAGCGGATGCCACGGTACACCTATAGATTTAGATGCTCCTAACACCGGATCTCCAGCGTCAGTTGATCGGCTGCCACGACGATCCTACACATACGGAATCATGTTAAATCTACGCGGGGAAAGATTTGTCGACGAAGGAAAAGATTTCGCTCTTAGTAATTTCATAGAAATGGGATCCATGATTCTAAGCCAGCCCATGGGCATAGCAATCCAGTTATTCGATAATAAAACAAGTGGATTACTGGAGGAACGTTATGGTAGTTCAGAAGTGATTTGTGCTCAAACGATCCAGGAAATGGCTGAGAAACTTGGGCTTGATGCCAGAATAGTTGAGGCTACCATTTCCAACTACAACAACTCGGTGCAAAATGGTATATTCGACCCTGAACGTCTCGATGGGAAATGCACCGTTGGCATATATCCTCCAAAAAGCAATTGGGCTACACGCTTAGACACGCCTCCATACCGCGCTTATAAAGTCACAGGTGGAATTGCGTATACATTTGGAGGAATTAATATAGACATTAAAAGCCGTGTACAAGACACGGAAGATACAATCATCCCCGGTTTATACGCAGCAGGGGAGATAGTTGGAGGGTTTTTTTACTACGATAGCCTCCGCGCATCGGGTTTAATGCATGGAGCAGTGTTCGGTCGTATGGCTGGATTAGAAGCGGCAAACAGGGCCATGGAGAGATGAAATCTGGTTCACAATATTAGTGACCGGCGTGCTTATATTGTTGCCTTCATATCGCTCTACTAGTCATTCCAACTATCACATAAACCTTGGTTTGAACTACCTAAGATAGCTCAATGCGAAGTCTCAGGTACGGATACGCCTTTGTAAAGCGACAGAACAGCGCCTATTATCTGCAGCCCAGCCATAGTTAAGAAGACAGTGCGAATAGCAGAAACGAAGGCGTTCGCTGCAGCAGGATCTGCTTCACCAGTTATATCTCCTAAATTCACATCTAATCCTGAATTAGTCATTATCAATGTCGTGATTAAAGTCGCTGTAGCAATACCGGTGACCATTGATGTATTGCGAAGTAACTGAATAAGAGCAGATATAATCCCGTAACTTGAACCAGGCACAACACTCAAAATCGCCGCACTACTAGGAGCTGAAAACATTCCATTCCCAATACTTGGAAGTAGGATTCCTATCACGATGATCGGGAGAGCGGTATCTTGACTCAACGCTGAAAGGATTAGCAGTCCCATGGCAGAGGCTAAGGAACCCCCAACCGTAAATATCCTCCACCCATATCGGTCAGAAAGACGCCCAGCAATCGGACCGGCCACCAATAGACCTATCGCGTTAGTCATTAGTATGATTCCGGCCTGACCTGGGGTATATCCAGCCACACTTTGTAGGTAAAAGGGGATCAAAAAGATTACAGGCCCCACGCAGAGAAAAATGATTATCCTCGAGATGACCGAGGAAGTAAAAAGCGGTTGAGCGAACAACCTCAAGTCTAACATCGGTGAGGAGTAGTTGGTTTCCCAGAGAACGAACGCACCAGCTAGTACAGCTGATGTGAGCAGCAAGGCCAGTTGGTAGGCTAAGCTCCAATCAAACGGGTTCGATAAACCAATTAGAAAAACTATTAAAGTTGCTGCAGATATCACGGCCCCGATCCAATCGAACTGGATTATCTTATTTACGTCTTGTACAGACGATACACGCCTTTCGTCTAATACCAGAATGATTAATAGGAGACAGATAACACCCATAGGAAAATTGAAATAAAAAATTGCTCGCCAACCAAACCAACTGGTCAATAATCCACCGACAACAGGACCTACAATCAGGCCAACCCCTACGAGAGTCATCTGGAATCCCAATATTTTCCCTCTCTCTTCAGATGGGAAAATAGCCATCAAGATAGCCATCTGGTTTCCTTGTATCATACCTAGAGCGATCCCTTGCACAACCCTTAGAAATATCAACGTGCCTAAATTGGGTGCAATGCCCGCCAACCCGGCACCTAGACTAAATATTAAGAATCCGACTACCAGAATCTTTTTCCTGCCGACCTTATCCGCGAATCGGCTCATCGGAAGTAAAAACACGCTGATCGCTAAGAAATTTCCGATCGCTAACCATTGGACTACAGCAAGATCACTTTCAAAATGATCAGAAATACTAGGCATAGCTACCGAAACTTCGCCAAAGTCTGCGACGGTTACCAATAAACCCAAGAAAAGCACCGAAGCGACCCACCACTTGTAGTTAGTTCTAGAACCTAATTGATTAAAAAGCGATGCCACAGACCTCTACCCAATTTCTCAGATTACGCACATTGACGAAAGGCAGCATAATTGATTCCTCATTCATTTTTTAAATTTACCATGTACGACAGCCATCTCGGTTTAAACTAGTATTCAATCTGTTGGATCCGTTTCTGTCCGACTCACAAAAGATATCACCGCTCCGGTTACCTGTAGAACAGCTACTGAAAGAAACAATATTCGGAGACCAGCAACGAAGGCCTCAGCGGTGTTCACATCGACTCCCTCCGAAAAGCCTCTTAGATTGGCATGGAGCCCAGCTGCAGAAATAGCGCCTGCAACGACTAACGTACCGATTGCAATACCTGTCACAGTTGAGCCGTTTCTTAGAAGCTGTAAAAATCCAGCTGTAGCCCCATAGCTGCTGCGTGGGGCCGCTTTCAGAATAGAACTCGTGTTGGGAGCAGAAAATATACCCATACCCCAACTGGGCAGCATCACTCCAGCTAATAGAAACGGCAATGACGAATCTGTCGTGATATTTGAAAGAACAAACACACCTGAAGCGGCCACAAGACTACCTACCACATTGAATGTTTTGGTTCCGAACCGATCGGATAGGCGTCCTGCTAGGGGGCCCGCTATAATCATGCCCAGAGCGTTGGTCATCATAATGACCCCAGTTGCACCAGGACTGTACCCGGCGACCCCCTGCAGGTAGAACGGCATAAAAAATATCACTGGTGCGTAGCTGATAAAAAGGATAACCCTTCCTGTAACATTGAAAGAAAACGAGGGTTTCTTAAAAAGAGCCACATCTAAAATCGGGTTAACACACACCCGTTCCCAAGCAACAAAGCCGAGCAGAAGCAAACCTGACAGAACCAACAAGGAAATCCTTAACTGAGATTCTAGCCCAAGTGGATTGGTCATTCCGAATAGAAACAAAACTAAAGCTGCTGCAGAAAGAACAGTTCCAAGCAGATCGAAACGCCCTTCCCCCACTCCTCCCAATGATTTACTGATTTTCCCTTCGTCTAAAACCAATAGGCAAGGAATCAGATATAGAACCGCCAAGGGAAGATGTATATAGAAAATGGATCTCCACCCCAGAAGCTCTACTAATATGCCTCCCAAAGAAGGCCCAATTACAAGTCCAAGCCCCACACATGTTACATGCACGCCAATAGCAGTGCCCCGATTTTGAGGTGGGAAAACAGACGCCATTATGGCCATTTGGTTTCCCTGTGTCATAGCCATGCCTAAACCTTGGATAACTCTAAGACCAATGAGAATGCTCAAAGTAGGAGCCATCGCTGCCAACCCGGCCCCAACTACAAACAAGGTTAATCCGGATATATATATTTTTTTTCTGCCAACGAGATCAGATAGTCTCCCCATGGGCATCAGAAAGGCGCTTACTGCTACCATATTGCCTATAGCAATCCATTGGACTGAACTCAGATTGGCCCCAAAATTATCTGAAATAGTGGGCATGGCTACACTGACAGCTCCAAAATCCCCGACAGACACAATAGCTGCCATTCCTAGGACAAAGGCCGCCAACCAACGATAATGTCGGTATTCTCTTATGTTATGGACGAAAGAAGCCATGCAATAAAGTTAACCAGGATAGATGACGACAACTGAAATTGTCATTAACTAGGGCTTTTGTGTTCGGACTGTCTGATTTTGTTGACTTAACTGAACATTAGGTGCTGATGACATCGTCACATCACAAGATATAATTTAGTTTGGCTGCACGATGATTAGAATCGTTTAACCGGAACACATCCGGGTTACACTCTTGTTCTTGCGCGAGCCAATAGGTGAAAAGTTGAAGCGGGATCAAGTACGCCACAGGGCTTAATAAATCCGGACAATCTGGCAAGATGATAGCACGGTCCAGTAAATCCCTTAACTCTTGATCTTCGTGAGAAATTAACCCAACGGTATAGCCGCCCACTGCTTTAACAGTTTGTATGAGATCCTTCGTACGGTCGCGTCCGGGACCTGGTGGACAAATGAAAGTGACGGTAGTTCCGTTTTCCGTGGCTACAAAAGGACCGTGTAGATATTGTTCGACCTGAAATCCTTCAGTAGTGA
This sequence comes from SAR202 cluster bacterium AD-804-J14_MRT_500m, assembly GCA_009391275.1. The sequence continues at coordinate 22,823 of VEXF01000007.1, forward strand.
CGTAGCTGGTTTCTTTTATTTTCAGTGCAGCTTCATAGGCAGTAGATTCATTGGATCCCCAGCCAGCGAAGTAATACCTAGTAGACCCTCTAACAGAACGAGCCCATTCAGCAGTTTGAGAGTCTAAATGCAACGCAGCTGTCACTAGCCGCGGAAGATCTTCAACTGTACCCACCATCCGTCCAATATCGTCTTTAGTTTTACCATTAGCAACTCGCACTGATATCATCATAAGCACTGTCAGGGCTGCGGAGTGGCTAACCGTAAAGGCAGAAGAAATTTCTTCAGGACATGTCCTGATCACTATATCAGCTAAATCTGTTCTGGCCTTAGAACCAATTCCGGTGACCAGAATCACCGAACAACCGTGTAGACGAGCTAATTTCAACGCCTCTATAGAATATGATTTGGTGCCTCTATGACTCAACACAATTACAACATCTGATGAGTCAAGAGGTGGTGGTGCAGTTACAAATTCAAAAGAATTCCACGCTCTGCTATTAATGGAGCACGATAAGGTCCTCAATATATGTTCGCCCACTAGAGCCGCGTGCCAAGACGTACCTATTCCTACGATATGTATGTATCGGCCTTTGTCGATCAGGCTTGCCGCTTCGCCAACCGCTAGCTTCTCCTCAGAAATCACACGGGCTATCGCAACTGGCTGGCTCCAAATTGCTTCATACATATGATAAGGATGGGCAGAACGTTGGTGGGGAATAGTTGTCATTTATAAGAATTACCTTGTATTTTGTGGGATTCTGAGGGATCCAGAGCTTGTGGCTGAACTATTTTGGGAAAGCCATAGTTTGGGAAAGCCATAGATGGAAGATACATCATTAAAAAACCTACCGGGAAGTGTCCCAACCTAGATTAATCGGCCAATTAGAACTGAGGTCGGGATGACCTGCGTAAAGAATACTGTTTCCCAAGTTGTTACAGAATGAAGGACTCGTCGACACATCTTCAGTTTACCAACCCGCTGAGTAAAAGTCTTTAGATTATGGATCCTATTGCCGAGGAGCTCCGCAAATGATTATAGTGCTGAAGATGTTGCACCAATTTGTTTGCATAAGCTGCGGCCAAGCACACCCAGGCTCGCCGTTCCTATTAGCATGTAGGAAATGCGGCGGTGCTATGGATTTGGCACCCACCAGTGAATTGAACCCAATTGATCCGGACGTAACCATGGGTGAAGGAAACACTCCACTCATCGAATTATCGAAAACGGGCGTAGCAATTGGCTGCAGTTCTCTTTTTGCAAAATTGGAATTCTTAAATCCAACCGGCTCATTTAAAGACCGTGGCACTGCAACATTGATTAGTCAATTAAAGGCAATGAACATCACTAGGATCGCAGAAGACTCATCCGGTAACGCAGGGGCTTCAATCGCAGCTTATTCAGCTAGAGCTGGGATTCAAGCAACAATCTTTGCTCCGACTTCGGCTCCCGAAGCTAAGCTAGCACAGATAGCATTTTATGGGGCTGACATTCGGCGCATACCTGGCGGCCGGCAGGCATCTACAGAAGCTTGCCTTAAATTCTGCAATGAAAATGACGTTGTCTACGCCTCTCATAATTTAAGCCCCTATTTCATAGAAGGAACTAAAGGGATGGCAACAGAAATCCTCAATGAGATGCCTTCGCCGAAACATATTCTTTTCCCTGTGGGGAATGGATCCCTGCTCATTGGATCCTCGAAAGCCTTGGACGACACGATTTTAAAAACTCCTGGGCAACCAAAACCCAGGTTGCATGCCGTTCAGTCTGAAGAATGCATGCCCCTCGTCTCTTTATACACAGGCAAAAATATGAGTCGTAAAACTCGAGAGCACAACGCGACAGTGGCTGGCGGAATCGCCGTGGAGGCTCCGCCGCGATTGTATCAATGTTTAGAAGTACTGAAGAAAAGTGATGGCACTGCCGTATCCGTAGAGGAAGCCCGCATAGTACATTGGCAACGTCGTGTAGCTGACGAAGATGGTGTCTTTATCGAACCAACCTCTGCGGCGGCTTTGGCTGGGTTAGAAAAATTATTAAATCAAGGTGTAATAAAACCAACAGATAACGTTCTGATTCCGCTTACCGGGTTTGGGTTAAAAGACGCCATACCGACACAAATTTGATTAGACCTATTCATCCTGCAAATAAGGCAACATCGATTCTCCAGGCCACCCAAGATTACAAGCTAAAAGGAATACTCAATTCAGCGCAAACATCTTGAACCCATTGTATGACTTCTTTATGAAGCGGTATCCCATGCTCGCGCCGGTCAAGTTCTGCTTCCCATTCCAGCTGACCTGCCACTAGAACTCGTTCATGCCCAGGGGCAGGCGGTGTAGCTTTCAGAGATCTCAAGAAGTCATCCATCATTTCTTTGAATTCCAGAGTGTCAGTAAAGGCCTCGATGCTATACGCAGCAACATAATGGGCAAAAGTTCCGCGCGGTCTGATGGCTCCAAAACCATCTCCCGATAGAACTGAACACAAAATCTCTACGACGCACCCTAAACTGTAGCCTTTATGTGATCCCATTTCTCTTGTGCTTCCTAGTGGCACTAACCGATGAGGATCTGGTGCAGGAATGGACTCCATGACAGGCGCTCCTTGATCATCAGCGAGCCACCCTGGCAGTAAGTCAATACCTAGCCTCCTGGCGATTAAGACCTTGTTATCTGGTATCACACTCGTGGCGGCATCAAATACAAAGGGTGGCTCATTTTTTGCTGGAGCCGCTAGAGCGATCGGGTTTGTGCCGAGCCTAGTTTCGGCAGCAAACGTTGGGATGACTGTCGGAGGACAGCTTGTCATACAAACGCCAATCATATCGTGCTTTAGTGCCCGCATAGCATGATAAGAAGCCATTCCCAAATGACGGGCATTATTAATTGTCACCATACCAATACCGGTATCTTTGGCTTTTGAAATAGCGATGTCCATGGCTTTTGGTGTGACTATAATTCCATGGCCAGCGTCAGCATCTATCGTTGCCGTAGCGGGAGTCTCACGTATAATTCGCCATTCTGGCCTTGGATTGATCATACCGGTCTGGAATCTGGAAACATAGTTCCTCAATAGATTGGAAACGCCGTGGGTATCCACAGCCCTTAGATCTGCACTTACCAAAACGTCGCTTGCCAGTATCGCGTCGTCCTCTGGCACTCCCATTTTCTCGAACACCGCAGAAACTATATTTCTCAAAGATGCCTCATCAACCCTAACAAGATCATTTTCTTGAATCTTAAATTGTTCTAACATTAATCCTCCCAGAGTTGCCTGACAGCCTAGACGACATGTGATTGTCGTAGATATTGGTCAATAGTGGGTACGACATGGTTTGGTGTCAAGTCCAACTTCTCCTACTGAATACTATCCACGGGGACTCTGCAAAGAAATGCCTCCATCCACCACCAGTTCAGCCCCTGTTACCCATCTGGCCTCTTCACTTGCAAGATACACAGCTGCCCATGCGATATCCCATGAATTCCCCTCTAAGTTTAGAGGGGAAGCTTCTCGACGTACGGCTCGTTGTGAATCGGACATACCTGTTGCGACCATGGATGTATATGCTGGACCCGGTAGAATGCAATTAACCCTGATCAGGTCTTTTCCATGGTCCACGGCCATAGCTCGGGTCAAGCCCACAACAGCAGCTTTAGAGACCGCATACGGCGTTCTCCCTTTGGGCCTGATAGCGGAAATGGATGCGATGTTTATTATGCACCCGCCGCCGGATTCTATCATCTTGGGAATAGCAGCCTTGGAGGTCAACATCATGCTAGTCACATTTATTTGCATCAAGTGGCGCCATTCTTCTTCGCCTACCTCCAAGATTGATCCTGGTCCACTTATCCCAACGTTATTATGCAAAATATCAAGTTTTCCGAAAATAGAGTCGGCTTTTTCAACCAGCCCAACACAGTCTTTTGAACTCGAAACGTCTCCTACGTAATACTCGGCGTCGAATCCCTCAGTTCTGATTGCCTCTACAGTCTCAGATACCCGTTCTTCATTGATGTCCACTGCTAGCACTTTGGCGCCTTCTCTGGCAAACATCGTAGCCGCCGCTCTTCCATTCCCCATTACTGACCCACTTGAACCTGCACCAGTAACAATCGCAACTTTATTTTTTAAACGGTATCTCTCGTTGGGCATGCAACCTCCTATTTGGGCTCGAACTTTAAAATAAGTTCAAATAGCTGGGAGTGTCCAGGTCGCCACACACAGTCGTCATTACGTGTTGTGATAATTTTGTAAGTCGGTACAGTATTAGTTGTTTTTCCCCTTAAAAGGCCATAAATATCTTTTTATTTTATTAACAAAGCCTTTATTGTCCTCAATACGATGCAACCGCTGTTCGTTACACCGGGCACAAGTACATGCCGGTGGATGATCATAGTACCAATTCGGTCTGCCTGATGACATAATTTCCAGCTAATACCCTAGAGTTAAAATGGTCGGGGCGGTGAGGTTTGAACTCACGGCCTCTTGGTCCCAAACCAAGCGCGCTACCGCTGCGCTACGCCCCGGCAATGAAGAAAGGCTAGGATTTTCGAATGGCGCCCCTGGGGCGACTCGAACGCCCGCACCTGGCTTCGGAGGCCAGCGCTCTATCCTCTGAGCTACAGGGGCCCCGGACAAGAATATCACGAGGATACCCCGTCCACAATAAACCTGAACTAACCGGACTTTGAAGTATGGACTGAAACTCGGCTCGCCTGATACAATCAGAACGACTCGAAAAACACGTCTATTTCGACATGGAGAACTTCTAGCAGTACGATTTTGGATGCAAGTGGCTTAGTATCCGGCCCGATATTTGCTGCCTCATTGTTGGTTCTGACTTACCTCAATCTGGCAGATCACTCAACTCGTAACCGCTCCGATCGTCCGGACCCTAGAATTCTGCTTGGCCTTCTCCGCTCCACCATCACCATAACAACTGTCACAGCTGGTGTGGCCCTACTGATCGCTGTCTCTTGGGCATCATGGACGTTATTATTAATATTCGGACTCGTTCTTGTCGTAATTCTTGCTTTTATCCGGGAATTTACGAGATGGTTAGTTAGGCGCAACAAAGCCGTGATCCGCAAGTTTGTCTCTCCATTAGCCTTAGCCATGAAGCTTGAATCTACTCTAATGAACGGGCACAAACTTAATGGTTCGCACAGTTTCACCGCGGATTCTAAAACAGGCGAAACAGTCCAAGCTGTCATCACAGAAGAAGCACAAGCTACTCTAGATGAGCGCGAGCAATCGATGATCCATTCTATATTGAAATTGGATCAATTCAACGCTCGAGACATCATGATTCCGAGAGGAGATATCACGGCTATAGAACGGTCTAATGGATTCTCTGATGTAGCTCAGCTAATGCTCGAATCCGGTCATAGTCGTCTTCCTGTATACCAAGAAACCATGGATAGGGTAGTCGGCATCGTACATTCTAGGGACTTGCTTTCGCTGTTAAATTCCCATGAACCGAGACCCCCCTTAGATCAAATTATGCGCAAACCTTTCTTTGTTCCGGAAACAAAGCGCCTTGACGAAATGCTAACCGAGTTCCAACGGACAAGAATGCACATGGCGCTAGTTGTCGACGAGCACGGCGGTATTGAAGGATTAGTAACACTTGAAGACCTTTTAGAAGAGATCGTGGGTGAAATAGAGGATGAATTCTCTACCATGCCGGATTCCCATATAATCCGTACGGAAGACGGAAGTCTGTTAGTGGATGCCAGGGTTTCTCTTAACGATCTGGGTGAACACATAACGCTGCGACTATCTGAGGCCGAGGTGGATACGGTAGGTGGATTAGTCTACTCTGAGTTAGGGAAAATGCCTCATACTGGCGACGAAGTTGAATATGGCGGGCTCACAATAAAGGTGTTATCCACGATAGGTCGAAGGCTGGGCCATCTCAAAATCACACAAAACACTGGCTCAACCTAACCGGCAATAGTTTGGATCTCTAGCTGGACAGCCCCATCTGACCCCTGTGAAAATGCTTGCAGACATATGAAATCTCCATCCAGGAGAGGTGGCCGAGTGGTTGAAGGCGCCGCTCTCGAAAAGCGGTATGCGGGTGACCGTATCGCGGGTTCGAATCCCGCCCTCTCCGCCAACAACCTTATGTAAAGGTATCGCATATCTTGGTGCTTAAGACCAGTGGCGATTCATATACCCAAATACTATAATGCCAACTCCACGTACCTCTTCTGATTCCTACGTCTTGATCCATTCATCCGCCTAGTTCATAGGTAGGCTTGGAGGGTGTGTGATGATCTGTTTAGATGACCTTTTGTACGTAGATGATGACCCAGTTGGGCGCACTACTGCGTTTCTCTCGGAACGTATCTAGGTAGCTTACCAGATCACGCTTCGAACGCGGTACTAGGTTTATCCGTGCCTATTCCGCTCATTTTGCAGTTCTTTGGTGACGACTGGGGCTATCACGAGCATCTCCCAAGCTCCTAGACAGAGGGTCGCTGATCGGCTCGCTGCAATCTAGCGACAGCGGATTGTTCACCATGTCCAGAACATGAAAGAGATTATCCTCCTAATAGCTAGGCCCTATTAGCCTACAATCCGTCGTCATCCGAGAAGTGATGCAATCCGTGTACCCACTATCTCATCTTCGCCCGATGCAAGTCCAAAGCCATGAATGATCATAAAGTCCTCGCCATCTCGAACTCTGGTCCATATGGGAGGATCGCCGTTTTTCAGATTATCGACTAGTTCATGGATTGTAATACCAGTGACCGCAGAATCTACTTCAAGTTGTACCCCAAAAGGTTGGTGACCAATAATGTTATCGAGCAGAGTACATGTTACTCCGGGGATTTCTTGAATATGGGACATTATTTTCTGTGACTGTTGCTCCGTATATGCCAACCGTTCTTCATGATTCATAGTGAACCACCTGCGTACCGCTACTACTACACCAACCATTTCTTGACGGTCTACCTTGTGTGGTCTCCCAACTCCCCTTATTCTCCTGCTCTCGTAGCCAACAAAAGACTGATATGAAATCCGCCTTATCATTTCTTCGGTTCCGAGCGCCAAACCAGTGGATTGTGTAGCTCCGATATATTTTGTTGCTATGCACTGAAAATCGGCTCCCATTCGCACGTATTTACCGAAGTTTTCCAAGGGATAGATTTGCCCAGCGGCATCAACAGTAACCGGAATACCCTTATCGTGAGCGATTTCGATGGTATCTTCTAGGGACAGAGCATCATCGTCTGGATTTTGCTCAACCGCATAATAATGAACAGCCGCGGTATTCGGTCCGATGGCTCTCTTCAGGTCTTCGCGCGAAGTAGATGAATCCGATCCAAATTCCACCAACCTAGCACCAGCAAGTTGAAGACATCGATCGTACCAATACCTCTGGCGGCGCTGTATCAAGATTTCGTTTTTGATTCCGGTGGTATCCGGAAGTTGCTGTATTTTTTCGTCATCGTCGCCGGCCATTATTGCTGCTGTAGCCAAAGTCAACGCTGAACCGGCCCCAGACGTGACATAGGCAGCCGGCACATTAACCATAGTAGCAATGGCTCGACCAGCTTTCTCCTCAAGTTCAACCAGCGGGATATAAGCCGCATCTGCCCGGTCCATTGCCTGTTTCACCTCAGGCGCAGGCAGCGAACCCCCTAACATCGTCACACTTCCGATAGCGTTAATGATCGGTTGAGCCCCGATTTCTTTGTATATGTCACCCCAATTAAGATCTGCCATGTCACCCTCACTTGTCGGTTTTTACCTATGCACCCTGTTGATGATCCCGATACCAATCTATGATGTCTGACCCGGAAGCCGCCCAAACTCCCTGCTTAGCGGTAATATAAGACAACGCCCGGTCAAGGTATGAAATCCGATAAGGTTGTCCGACAACCCACGGATGCAGATTAAAGGCCATAAGCCGGCCAGTTGTAGCGCCATCGTGATACAAACAATCGAAACCTTCTTTAAGCATTGTTTCATATTGCCAGGGAGAAAGACGTGAATCCCACATTGCCTTGATATCGTCCAATTCATAAAGCAACGGTAGGGCGAATAAATCACCCTGTGCTGTAGTCATAGGAAATGGTTGTTCGTCATTGACCCAGTCACAAGCGTAACTCAAACCAGCTTGTGCAAGAAGCTGAGGCGTGTCAGCAGACTCTCCATACTCTGGCCCAAACCATCCTTTCGGTCGAATCCCAGTGGCAGATGTGACAGCTTCGATCGAGCTTTCAATATAATGTTTTTCTTCTTCAACAGACATTCGACTGTTAATCATCCTGCTAACAGAAACTCCATGACCAATGAACTCACACCCTTGTTCACGACAGTATCGGACAAGATAGGGGTAGTGTTCTGCAGTAAGAGCATCTAAGGCAATAGTAGGTCTGACACCATATTTCTTCAAGACATCTAACACGCGATAGATTCCCACCCTGTGCCCATAATCTCTGTGGGAATATTTGGCAAAATCGGGGCGAGGTCTTGGGGAAACACCTCCCGCAATGGAGCTAGATTCGAATGCGCCCTCGGGTATCTCCCATTCCAAATGTTCTAATGTAACTACGACACACAACGCAACGCGTGCGTTGTTTGGCCACTCAAGTACATTGCGTTTTATCAATGGAGACCAGTTGTGATGAGGATGGTCCATTCCAAATTTTCTTTCAGCCGGCATAATCTTATCCTCCTATTTGCTAGTCTTCATGGCATGAACTACCGCTTGATCGTAATAATTAGCAATGTAGTATTCTGCAATCTCGTCAGCGGTTGTCTGCCAGACTCCAGCGTGGGACATAATGTAATCAAGGATTTGATCCAAGTACTTGGATTTATGAGGTTGACCAGTTAAAAAAGGATGTAATGCGATGCACATTACGCGACCACTTTCTGCTCCCTCTTCATATAGCGTGTCAAACTGGTCTTTACAAATTTGGCTGAAATATGCACCATCATAATCTTTAAACACAGGCACATCATTCAGTTCGATCGAGTACGGAACCGAAACCAACTTGCCTGATTTCACTTTTATTGGAACCGGTTGGTCATCATGCATCCAGTCTGTATGGTAGATAAGACCAGCTTCCGCCATCAAGTCAGGAGTTCGATCAGACCCAGAAATCGCCGGACCTAACATACCTTTGAGTTGTTTGCCGCTATGTTTTTTTAGCGTTTCTATATTGTCTTTATAGAACTCCCGTTCTTCGCTTTCAGATAGAGTAGTCAGATAACGGGTGTTATATATCCCGTGACTCATGAAGTCCCAATTACGTTCGATCATAGCATTCCCAACTTCTGGAAAATGTTCAAACACTGCCAAATTCAACGATACGGTGCATCGAATGTTGTATCGATCAAGCACTTCTAACATCCTCCAAAAGCCGATTCGATTCCCGTAATCCCGGTAGGAATATTGCTGAACATCCGGATAAGGAGTACGCGGCCAAGGGTCTCTGCTTCCATCAAACTCCGGCTCGAATTCGTAATGTTCCACATTTGGAGCGATCCAAAGTGCCACCCTTGCTCCGTTGGGCCACTTTATTTGCGGTCTGTCTATGATCGGGCTGTAGTCAACTCGATTTGGTGGTAATGACATCTGCATACCTTCCTTTTTCAACACAATTGGATGAATCTCTAATGTCTATCTTGGGTTAAGAAAATCAGAAAGCCTATCTGCGATTTTAGCTAATTCTCCTAGGATTTCCGGGCCAGACGGTGGTTTTAGGCGGAGAATCACTCTTTCTGCACCTGCATCCTTAAGTTCTTGTATTGCTTCTGGACATTGAGGTGGGTCGTAAGCTGTGATAACAATTTCTTTCGGATTTCTCCCATTTGCAATCGCCAATTCATTTAAGATTCCACGTCCGTTGGCAATTTGCTCTGGGGTAGGGCGGATAGGCATCCAACCGTCTCCCAGGGCAACAATACGTTTAAAAACATACCGGGCTGAACCCCCTAGAACAATCGGTGGATGTGGCTGCTGAACCGGGTGGACAAACGAGTAAATAGGCGAGAATCTGTAGTAATCCCCGTCGAAATGGGTTTGGTTTTGGGTCCACAGCATTTTCATAATCTCAAGCGCTTCTCGTGTTTGAGTCCATCTGCGAGGAAAATCTACTTTAAATAGATCACCTTCTTCTGGCAGCCATCCGGTACCTACACCGAAAATGAACCGACCTTTCGAAATTAAATCCAGCGACGCTATTCTTTTGGCTAAAACCAGAGGGTTATGCTCTGGAACCAAAGAAACACACGTTCCCAACAGAACACGATTCGTCACCGCAGCAGCCATGGACAACCCTACGAACGGCTCGACCATATAAGCCATGAATTCAGGGATTCCACCTTGATCAGAACCAGGATATGCGGTCTTGGCGTTAACAGGGACAACAGTATGTTCAGGCAACCAGAAGGATTCAAATCCAAGGTCTTCAACAAATTTAGCTAAATCAGCCACGTTCAGTGACCCGGCAAAATTCACAGGTACAACGCCCAATTTCATACAATGCCCACTGTCTCAGGGTATCCGTCCAAGATCATCCGTATGTTAGCAATAAAGGAAATACAACACCATAGGCACAGGTTGTAGAATAATGGCGCCAAAAAGTATTAATCCGGGACCCGGGTTATTGACCCTGAAACATGGTAGTGCTAGGCTGCAATTGTTCCTATTATCAGGCTTAGGAGGCATTAGATGGTTGCGAAACAAGTAGATCACATCGTTAAAAGACCTGGCCGCTTGCATGGAGATCCAGACGTATCCATCCCAGTTTCAGACGACTTAGTGACCAAGCCCGGGATTCCAGCCAACGAGCCTGACGTAGATTTCTATTCCCGAAAATATCCTATCGAAGACATGTCTCAGACTTTGACAGCAGATGCCGAATGGTCTTTTTTAGAGGGATCCCAAGAAGACCAAGAAGCGTTTAGAAGAACCTATCGTTTACTCTCACCGATAGTTAAAGCAGGACATGAATCGGGAGATATTGAGCCAAACAATCATCCCGCGGATGGCCTAGATGTAACGCAGCTAATTATCGACATGGCTAAAGAGTTGGGTTTCTGCGAAGTGGGGTTCACCCGATATGATCGTCGATATACCTACAAGGACAAGAAGCGTTGGGTTAAATATGAGCACGCAATTTGTCTTGCCTTAGAACAAGATTACGAACGAACCCAAACAATTCCTTCCGCGTACGCCGAAGACGCGGCCCTATATGCTTACGGCACCATGAGCCAGCTAGGGTTGATTTTGGCCGATTACATACGGAGTCTCGGTTATCATGCGCAGGTTCACGGACCGATGGACACGGTAGAGGTAATAATTCCCATGTTCGTCGCAGCAGGATTGGGACAACTTGGTGCGAATGGTCAGTTGTTGTCGCCTCACTTCGGCTCACGGGCGCGTTTAATGACTCTGACTACAGATGCACTAGTCACGTATACTCAGCCAGTGGATTACGGCATACATCAGTTTTGTCAAGTTTGCCAAGTATGTGTGAACAGATGCCCAGGTCGGGCGCTGCAACGCGATAAAGTGTGGTGGCGGGGGGTAGAAAAAAATAAATTAGTATATGAACGATGTCGCCCGGTCATGGCGCGCTTTTCATCTTGTGGGGTTTGCATGAAGGTGTGCCCTATACAAAAATACGGGATGGTCTCAGTAATGGAACACTACGTCCAAACCGGCGACGTATTAGGTAAAGGCACTGATGAACTAGAAGGTTATGAACTAGAAGGGAAAGGCTATTTCGGCCCTGGCGAACTCCCCCATTTTGATCGTGGCTTTTTCGATCTACCTCACGGGAAGTCTGAGGATGTTCTTTTTGAAGAATTCAAAAAAAAGCTAATTTCCCGAAAAATCCCAGACGGTGCCGTGGGTGACTCTGAACTCAGACTGTTCCGTGATAAAGTCGAGAAAGCTGTGTTGAAAAACGATGGGTCAGCTAGCCCTATGGCAATGGTTCTTCCGGACGAAGAAAATTAGGACATGTTAGGTTTCAAAAACCGCGGTAAACGACCCTGGCCTAATTCCAGGGTCGTTTACGTTTACGATAATCATCGGGTTACTGACGCCAATTTAGAGAATCCTAACCGGGTACATCATCAACGATTTCTCTATTCGAGTTAATAGGAGAATTACCTCATGTCAAATTACGAATCTAATCAAATTCTTGCGACCAAAGATTATCAGGTCATAGGCAAACGCCCGATTCGCCCCGATGGGTTCGACAAAGTCACAGGTCGGGCTAGGTTTAGTGCAGATATACAAATGCCTGGTTTGTGTTTCGGAAAGATTTTAAGGAGCCCTCACGCGCATGCAAAGATTCTATCAATAGATCTCAGTAAAGCCGAAGCGCTACCGGGTGTCGTGGCGGTAGTGAGTTCACTTGACCTCCCCGAAGTATCAGCGAACATAACAGATCTAGAAGAAGGTGCCATAGTCAACTATGGTTTCTACAGTCGGAATGTTTTAGCACGAGAAAAAGCCTTATATGTCGGCCACGCAGTAGCAGCTGTAGCTGCCACTAGCCTGAGCATCGCACAAAAAGCCTTATCTCTTATTGATGTCACCTATGAAGTGCTACCGCCGGTTCTCAACGCAGAACAAGCGATGAGGGAAAATGCGCCCGTATTACATGAACGGTTACTCACTATGGCTACCCCGTTGTTCAAAGTGGGTGGTTACGGAGATAAAAATAAAACCACAGGGACAAACATAGCCAATCACTTTGAATTCACTCTCGGCAATATCAACCAAGGGTTCGAGGAGGCAGACGTTGTCGTAGAACGTGAATTTCACACAGTGCCAGTGCATCAAGGATATATTGAGACTCACGCGGCTACAGCCCTGTGGGGACCAGATGACTACCTCACAGTATGGTGCAGCAGTCAGGGACATTTTGCAGTCAGGGACCACACAGCGGCAATCTTGGGGATACCTGTGTCTCGATTGAAAGTAGTCCCTATGGAAATTGGCGGTGGTTTCGGGGGGAAAGGCCAAGGTGGTGTATACCTAGAGCCTGTCGTAGCAATTCTATCCAAAAAATCAGGTCACCCTGTGAAGATAACCATGGATCGTGACGAGGTTTTCCTAGGAACCGGACCTACTTCGGGTACGCATATCAGAGTCAAAATGGGAGCTACTGCGAATGGAAAACTCACGGCAGCCGAAGCATCGCTATGCTATGAGGCGGGAGCTTTTCCTGGTTCGCCGGTTTCGACCGCCTGTCAGACAATATTCGGACCTTATGATATAGAACACGCTACGGTAGAAGGATACGACGTCGTTACTAATGTCCAAAAATCTTCAGCCTATCGGGCGCCTGGATCGCCTTCAGCAGCATTCGCTGCCGAACAGGTAGTTGACGAACTCGCCGCTCGACTCCGAATAGATCCAGTGGACTTCAGACTGCAAAACGCATCCCGAAAGGGCACTAGGCAGGTGACGGGACCAATTTTCGGTCATATAGGTAACGTGCAAATGCTAGAAGCAGTCCGAAATCATGATCATTATTTATCCCCATTATCTGGTCCACACCGGGGAAGAGGTGTAGCCTCAGGATACTGGTTCAACGCTACCGGTCCGGCAAGTGCAGTGGCCAGTGTCAATCCTGACGGGACGGTAAGTCTGATAGAAGGTTCTCCGGATATCGGGGGCAGTCGAGCCTCAATGGCAATGCACATCGCAGAGGTTCTCAACCTAACCCCAGAACACATTAATCCTTCCGTAGTAGATACGGATTCAATAGGCTACAGCTCGGGCGCTGGTGGTAGTGGGGTCACATTCAAAATGGGACACGCATGTTATCAGGCAGCTCAGGACATCAGGCAACAGATGTGTGAACGGGCCGCGATTATATGGGCCGTAGACCCAAGCGACATTGAATACGAAATGGCAGAACTGCGTCACAAAGAAGACCCAGAGTTAAAAATGAGTTTCACGGATCTTGCCAGTAGGTTAAACAGCACAGGTGGACCTATAGTAGGACGGGCAACAGTTAATCCGGGAGGAGTCGGAAACTGCTTTGCATTTCATATCGTCGACGTAGAAGTAGATCCGGATACGGGGAAAGTAGACATCCTGAGGTATACAGCATTTCAGGATGTTGGAAAGGCCGTCCATCCCAGCTATGTAGAAGGTCAAATGCAAGGTGGTGCTGTCCAGGGTATTGGCTGGGCTCTAAATGAAGAATATTTCATGGATCATGAAGGTAGAATGTTAAATCCAAATTTCCTTGACTACAGATTACCCACATCTCTAGACCTTCCAATGATAGATACAGTAGTAGTGGAAGTCGCTAACCCAGGACACCCTTTTGGAGTCCGGGGTGTGGGAGAAGCACCGATAATTCCACCTTTGGCGGCAATCGCTAATGCGATACAAAATGCGACCGGCATAAGGATGCCAAGCCTTCCGATCTCGCCATCAAAACTACTTAAAGAGCTTCTTTCTCAGAAAACCACAATGAGCTAACATATGTAAATTTTGTTCATTGTCCTGCCCCGAACAATTTCTAATATGCATCGTCGTGTTAATAAGAAATAACTATGTCTAACCCTTTGAAAAATGCTCTTGCATCCATTCCTGTTGCGTTGGAGTGTTGTGCGGGTCCTTTGGCCGTAGATCGTAATAGTAGGATGTCATAGGGCTATAGATGCTGTATACACGCCGCAATTCAGCGACCGGTTCTTCATGGGCGTCGACCCTAAGATCCATCCAAGGGTAAGACTCATCATGATAAACAATGAGTGCGGCGGATCTTTGACCTTCCGGCTGCCCACCCGCATCTCGACCAGCCTCCACAGAACTAAGGAGTCTATCTTCCAGGGCTAGGCCATTTGTCGATTCAAAGTTTTCAGCCATAGAATCAACGACCTGAGACCCAGCCAGTACATTCCCCATAGCTACCCATCCATCTCCAGTTTTATGGCCCGCCCAAGAACGAGCCTTTGACCCGGTATGAACGGCCACATTTCCCCTGATATCAACGATCCCTATTTGTCTGAACTCAATATAAGAGTCTGCAGATTGCATAGCTTCCAATGCCTCTCCAGCTGATCCTCCAGCCTCCAATCGCTTCATCCCTATGGGCCGGAGACGAGGATCGGCAAATGCCTGACTAGAAAGCACACCTCCGGTAGAACTGATAGCAGGGCAGTAACCGCCTACACCGAGTGAGTATGTTGCTATGCCAATCCCAATCGCACCTGTGCCTCGACATCGTGCCAATATCGTGAAAGTATGTCGCTCAACACCTAATCGCAATTCCATTTTGCCTCCGCATGATAACCATTACTAAATGAACGTATCAGTTTTGCCGTGTGGCCACTCATAAGATTATCACTATAACATTTCCATCTATAATCTTGTCCTTAAAGCCTTCCGCATTAGAAGCATGGACATCCAAATACTCTAACTCCCTTTACCACATCCAAACATTAAATGAACCAACACAAGTATAGTCATGCATATAGACCATATCCCCAGAAACTTTCCAGTGGGCCTAGCGCAATAGATTCTCTCCATGAAGAGATCAGCGCTTTAGGAGCAAAAAGACAACGGCAATATGTGTGCCATCCATACTCGCCAAATCCTTCGTCATGGCAAGAATTTATGAAGTGCTAAGAGATGTGTAGATAGAGACCTTTGATACAGTATCTCCACACTCTCCTATAGGTATGTTACGGTTAGATATGTTACGACAGGCTGCCAGATTAGTTCGCGAATATAAACCGGATGTATTGATTAACATACGGAGAGGTCGCACCCGCTATACTGCAAAGCGAATATCAAAGCTGCTCCGCAAAACTGGGGATATTACTGAATATGAAACGACATTTAATCCGCTAACAAGGAACTATCACCTAGCAATACCCTAAAGGTGGAGGTATATATGCTCGACAGGAACCAGAGACTGGCAGGGAAAACAGCAATAGTTACAGGAGCCGGTTCTAGCGGCCCCGGGGTAGGAACTGGTAAAGCTGCATCTATTTTATTCGCTAGAGCAGGAGCGAACGTAATACTCGCCGACCAAAGCGAGTCAGCCGCATTGCAAACCCTGTCTGCCATCGAACTAGAAGGTGGAACAGCCAAAATTTTCCTAGGAGACGTAACTAACGCGCAAGATTGCTCTTCAATGGTTGAAACCGCCGTTCAGAATTACGGCGGATTAGATATATTGTTTAACAACGTAGGCATCACTGGGCCAGGTTCTGTAGTAGATATATCAGAAGATGATTGGGATCGCGTGATGAGCGTAAATCTAAAAAGCATGATGCTTACCAGTAAATATGCAATACCTAGGATGATAGAGACCGGAGGAGGGTCAATAATCAATGTCTCATCCATAGTGGGATTAAGATCCGGAAGTTTTGGCGCTAGCGTGTCATATGCGGCATCTAAAGGCGGAGTGATTGCTCTTACAACATCCATGGCAGTGCATCATGGCAGACAGAATATTCGGGTGAATTGTATTGCACCAGGGCATATATACACGCCTATGGTTGAAGCCCACATGGGTGAGGAAATGCGTGAGCTTCGTCGCAAGGCCGGTCCTCTAGGGACTGAAGGCACGGCGTGGGATGTAGCATGGGCGGCCTTATTCTTAGCGAGCGACGAGGCACGATGGATTTCCGGGGTTACGCTTCCCGTTGATGCTGCTCTCCTCGCTACTACTCCCTTAGCCGTGTTACCTAACTTGAAATAAATATAACTCTATCCTAGATCATCTAGTTCCGGATGAGTTGTGATAAACTTTCCAGCCTTCTCAGGATCCACATCACGAGCGCGCACTTCCACGTCTGCCATCTCCTCTTGGAGTAAAAAAGTAATACTATTGTCGAGGCTTCCCCAACCTCGGTTTAGGCCCTGTATAGCAATTTGCTCCGCTAAGTTAGCCACGGCGAGCGGGACATTAAATTCTCGGCCCAACTCTGTAGCCAAACCGATATCTTTCCGCGCCAATTCCAACGCGAAGCTTGGCGGATCAAATTTTCCTTTAAATACAGATCTGGCTAATCCTTCATGAAGACCATTCATCCGTCCGACAGAACCACGCCGCACACATTCCCACAGTTTTTCAGTTTCCACACCGGCTTTAACGCCTAAAGTCAGGCCTTCAGCGATAGCCTGACGAATTCCATGGCCTATCATGTTATGAACAAGTTTACAAACACTTCCTGCACCTATATCGCCGGCATAAAAAACCTTATCACCGAACGAGTCTAGTATGGGCTTGACACGATCAAACACTTCTCGTTCCCCACCCACCATCACAGCTAAATTACGTGACGTAGCTCCACTTTTACCACCACTTACTGGTGCATCAAGGACATGCGCCCCTTTCGCGCGGAATTGAGGTTCTATCTGTCGAATCAGGGTTGGTCGGCTAGTTGATAGTTCTATAAACACACTTCCCATTTTTATAGCCTCGAGAATCCCTTGAGGGCCTACAGAGACTTGCTCAACTTCATTAGGACCTGGTAGCGATGTCAATATAACGTCCGAGCGGCGCGCGACATCAGCAGGTGAATTAGCAAAGCCGGCACCTTTCTCCACAAATTGACGAGTAGCCTCTTCTTTAACGTCGTGAACTATCAACGGGTACCCAGCTTTCTGGATGTTGTTTGCCATACCAGCGCCCATGTTCCCAAGACCTATAAACCCTATGGTTTCCATCGGTTTTCTCCTAAGATGTTTCATTTGAAGGATTGTAATATCTATCGGTATAAATCATTTTCACAACATGCGGGCACTAGACGGTTATGATAAACGACCGTCAAATAGCCAACTTTTTAGTTAGACGGTTCATTATGCTTAGATCTTCTTCTTAGGAATATGCCTTTGAACATTGCATCTATATTGAACCATTGGCTGCCTCCAATTCGTCACCTGGTTCACAAGCTGATTATAGCGCGTGCCAGATTAATACTCACTAAGCGTTGACACTCTTAAGAACTGGATAGGATACTATCTTCCGATCTGGTAATTTCCCGGCTGGGTCGTTTTATATGGAGAGGTGCTAGAGTGGACGAATAGGCGCGCCTGGAAAGCGCGTAGGTCGGGAGACCGGCCTCGCGGGTTCGAATCCCGCCCTCTCCGCCATAGATCGCGTGATCATCCAACATTCGGTTCATGATAGCGAATTGGTTATTAAATGACAGGAGCGCTGTTTATGTTCTGGACACAAAAGTTTATTCAGTTAAACATCAATCATTTGAGTTCCTCTGAAGCAGCATCTAAAGGCGTTGTGGCCCCAATTTGGCTGTGCTATCCTAATCCGCAAACCTGAGGACTGTGAAGCCCAATCCTAACCATCATGGTTCAACATTCACCCTGCATTGCGAAGACCCAGAACCGTCTCTGCAAGACTTCCGCAAAAGCACCGTGATAAATACTATCAAATGATAGATCTGCTTGGGATCACTCGATCGTATTGTTATGTTAATGTGTGAAAGGTAGCACCTACATATGGCACCAAAAAAGAACAATCTAATAGCAACTAAGAATAAAGCTAAAAATCTGGTTGTTGTTGAATCACCCGCCAAAGCTAGAACCATCTCTAGGATTTTAGGGAGTGACTATACAATAGCCGCTTCAAAAGGACATGTACGGGACCTTCCTAAAGGCAAGCTTGGAATCGACGTTGATCAAGATTTTGCCCCATCTTACTCCGTGATGCGCACTAAATCGTCTGTTGTTAAAGAACTAAAAGCTTTGGGCAAGAATGCTGACGCGATTTATCTTGCTACCGATCCAGACCGGGAAGGCGAAGCGATTTCCTGGCACCTAGTTAATGCGACTGGATGGGATAAAGAGGCGAAACAACTTAGGCGGGTAGTGTTTCATGAAATCACAGAACCAGCCATAAAAGAAGCATTTGAACATGCACGGGATCTAGACCAGGATCTCATAAACGCACAACAGGCAAGACGAATTCTCGACCGTCTAGTGGGATATCAACTGAGTCCGTTATTGTGGAAGAAAGTCCAACGAGGCTTATCAGCCGGAAGAGTTCAATCCGTAGCCCTCCGGCTAGTGGTAGAACGTGAGCGAGAGGTCGAGGCTTTTATCCCTCGCGAGCACTGGTCTATCGAGGCAACTCTTGCTAAAGAAGACTTAACCTTCCCATCTACTGTTCATTCAATCAAAGGCGAGAAAAAGAAACTCGAAATAATAGACGAAGGGCAAGCTAAAGAAGTAACCAGTCAACTTGAAGGTGCTTCCTACTCAGTCTCCAGAACCAACACATCAGAGAAACGCAGACGTCCGTATGCCCCATTCACCACCAGCACCTTACAGCAAGAATCGGGGCGGAAGCTGCGATTCTCTGCCAAAAGGACTATGGTTCTAGCTCAACAATTGTACGAAGGATTATCCGTTGGTGACGAAGGGCCTGTCGGCTTAATCACATATATGCGGACTGACTCAACTTCTCTAGCATCTTCCGCAGTCGCGGAAACACGCAAATATATAACAACCCGTTTTGGGGAAGATTATCTCCCAAACAATCCCAGAATTTTTAAGACAAAAAGTAAAGGCGCTCAAGAAGCCCACGAATCGATAAGACCGACTTCGATAAATCGAACTCCCGAATCTTTAAAGACGCATTTAAATAACGATCAAATGCGTCTTTACGATCTCATATGGAGCCGAATGCTGGCTTGCCAAATGGCCGATTACATATATGACGCAACAACTGTAGATATAGAAGCCTCAACTCCGGGTATCCAGCCCCAATATATTCTCCGCGCCACCGGGATACGCCCTAAATTCTTAGGTTTTACCGTTATCTATGATAATGCAGTCTATATGGAAGGCGCCGACTCCACCAGCGAAGAAGATTCTCCCTTGCCTAGCTTAGACAAAGGGGATGCCCTGCGATGTCTAGATCTGGTGCCAAAGCAACACTTTACTCAACCTCCCCCACGATACAGCGAGGCTGCTTTGGTCAAAGCTCTAGAAGAGAATGGCATTGGAAGACCGAGCACCTATGCGCCAATTCTTTCAACGCTAGTGGACAGAAACTACGTGATCAAGGAGCGTAATCGGTTACAGCCTACTGTCTTAGGAATTACGGTCAGTGATCAACTCACCGAACATTTTCCTAATGTTATGGATATTGATTTCACGGCTAACATGGAGACTGAGTTGGATGACATAGCACGGGGTTCACGTCAATGGGTCCCTATGTTAGCAAGTTTTTATGGTCCTTTTAAGGAAACCTTGGACGCCGCCCAAGAAAACATGAAGCGGGTGAAAGTAGAAGAACCTACGGATGAGATATGTGATGAGTGTTCCAATCCTATGGTAATTAAAACAGGACGATTCGGCAGGTTTATAGCGTGTTCTACATTCCCGGACTGCAGGAATACCAAGCCAATTGTTAAGCGAACGGGAGCCGAATGCCCCAATTGCTCTGGAGATATTGTTGAAAGAAAATCGAAATCCAAAGGACGAGTATTTTACGGTTGCAGTAATTACCCTACCTGCGATTTTTCGGTGGTTCGGAAACCGCTGCCTGAACCGTGCCCTGAGTGTGGGGGACTGATGGTGACTAGCCGCCAAGAAGCTCAATGTACCAAATGTGCTTGGCAAGGAGAACCCACAATGCCCGTGACAGCAAACAACGAACTCTGACTATGAACTGTGCAGACTCATTGATAGATAGGTTCAGTCGTTATCTATTGGGAGCTAAGGGACGTTCAGATAATACTGCACGCGTGTACACAGACGATATTAAGCCTTTCATTACATTCACCAAAAATGAAGGATTAAATATAATCGGTTTAGATCGGAATGCTATTAGACGTTACCTAGCATGGTTGGCCACTGCCGCTAGAGGTTCAGAGGGCGGTTATGCCAGAACAAGCGTGGCCAGGAAACTGGTAGTGCTTCGAGCATTTTATCGTTTCCTTGTTGAGGAACAACTAATCGACGACAACCCTGTCACAAAGGGCCAAACATTCCATATGAAGTCCGAAAAACGACTTCCTGTTTTTTTGAATGAACACGAGACTGACCGCCTCTTGCGCATGCCCGATCCAGAATCGCACTATGGCCTAAGGGATCGGGCAATCTTGGAGGTCCTATATTCTTCGGGTTTGCGGTTGTCCGAATTATCGTCACTTGACTTGAATGATGTGGATTTGACCAACAAAGAACTTAAGGTATGGGGCAAAGGAGCTAAGGAAAGAGTTGTATTGATAGGAAAACCCGCAGTAAACGCCCTACGAAGCTATCTGCATACTGCACGCCAGGAATTATTGATAAAGCCTACGACAGCACTGTTCTTAAACAGGTATGGGCGTAGGCTCTCAAAGAGAAGTGTAGAAAAGATGGTTTCTCGCTGCGCGGCATTGGCAGCAGTACGCCCAGGAGTTCACGCGCACACACTGCGACACACGTTCGCGACACACATGCTAGAGGGCGGTGCAGATTTGCGTATTGTTCAACACCTCCTAGGCCATAGCAGCCCCGCTACAACTCAAATATATACACATGTCACTAACAACCAGGCTAGGACAATGTACTTAAAAAGCCATCCTCGTGCAAAAACCACGAGGGGAACTCGATAGAATGATTACGATCCTTGTAGTTAATGGCCCAAACCTAGACATGCTAGGAAAGCGCGATCCAAAGCATTACGGGACTACAACTTTGAAAGAGTTGGAGGCACGCCTGGTCGAACGATCGAATCGGTTGGATGTAAAGTTGGTGTTTTTTCAATCTAATTTCGAAGGGGAATTAGTAACGTTCATAAACCGATCTAGTTCCGACGCAAGTGGAATAATTATCAACCCGGCCGGACTCACTCGAGTCGGCTACTCTCTGTTAGATGCATGCATTGACTCTCAACTGCCTGTTGTAGAAGTACATTTAAGTAATGTCCAAAAGCGCGAAGCTTGGCGTGCTGATTCAATCTTCTCCAAAGTAACAGACGCTACCGTCGCAGGGATGCGTTGGATCGGTTACGTCGCAGCATTAGAATATTTGACGGCTCTTATAAAAAAGGAGATCTAACATTGAACAAGAGAATCGAACGCCTTAGGACCAGAATGAAAGACAGAGACTTAGAAGCTTTCATAATCTCCACCCCAGAAAACCGCCGGTATCTCTCTGGTTTCACTGGGTCGGCTGGTTATTTATTGATTACTCAGTCCGAAGCCCTATTGGCTACAGATTTCCGATATACCGAACAAGCTGGAGGCCAATCACCGGATTATGAAATCATCAAGGTGGGCCGCAGCTGGGAATGGTTAGCTGAACAGCTGTCTGAGCATCGGATAAATAGAGCTGGATTTGAAAGTACTAACTTGACGGTATCGAGTTATCAACATATGACTGAGACTGTTAAGAAGATCAGTCCTAATGATCAGATTACACTTTTAGCAACAGCCGGTTTAGTAGAAGGATTGCGTTCTATCAAAGATGCCGACGAGCTCACCAAGTTGCAGATGGCAATAGATATTTCCGACAAAGCGATCGAAACCGTTGGACCTAACATTCAACCCGGGGAGACCGAACGCGAAATAGCCTGGAGGCTCGAAAAGGTGATGCGAGAGTTTGGTGCGGATTCTCTTAGCTTTGATACCATAGTGGCAGCCGGGTCCAACGGCGCCATGCCACACCATAGGCCGACAGACCGACCGGTTCAACCCGGAGAACCAATAGTCATCGACATGGGCGCCCAATTAGAAGGCTATTGTAGCGACATAACACGAACGGTATGTGTCGGGCAACCGGATGACAAATTTCAACAAGTCTATGACATGGTTCTAACAGCGCAACTTACTGCTATTGAAACCCTCAAGCCCAATATGACCGGAGATCAAGGAGATGGACTAGCCCGAGCAGTGTTGCAAGAAGCCGGCTACGCTGAACAGTTTGGACATAGCCTAGGTCACGGGATAGGACTTGAAGTGCACGAATATCCCGGTGTAGGCCCAGGTTCTACCAACGTACTGGAAGAAGGAATGGTTTTCAGTGTAGAGCCAGGCATTTATATCACGGGATGGGGAGGCGTCCGTATTGAAGATTTGGTCGTGCTTCAATCAGACGGCGCAAAACCATTAAGCAGAGCAAGGAAATAGTTAATCGAAGGGATCGAACATGGCTAGCATTGGATTTAGTGACTTACACCGTGGTCTTACCATAGAAATCGATGGGCAGCCATATGAAGTTATAGAATATTCACGGCATAAAATGCAGCAACGAGCTCCTGTAACAAGAGTCAAAGTTAGAAATCTCCTAACCGGTAGTGTAACGGAGAAAACTTTCCAAGCCTATGAGACTTCTTTTACGACTGCAGACGTAGAGTCAAGAGAGTCCCAATATCTATATACGGATGGGGACTTCTATCACTTTATGGATTTGGAAACGTTCGATCAACATGAATTATCGAAAGCACAGATTGGAGAGAACTTAAATTATTTGAAAGAAGAAGGTGGCATGGCAATCACCTTCTATAACGGCGGGATAATAGGTGTGAAACTTCCAACATTCGTAAACCTTAAAGTCACGATCAGCCCTCCCGGATTAAAAGGTGATACGGCTCAAGGAGGAACTAAACCAGCCACGCTAGAAACTGGTCATTCTTTGAATGTCCCATTGTTCGTTACGGAAGGGGATACTATCAAGGTTGATACAAGGGACGGAAAATACGTAGAACGAGTTAACTAAATGGTAGTCTTCACCGTAGGCCAGGTTGCCCAATATATCAAGCAGGTATTGTCGAAAGACGACATGCTCCAAGATTTATGGATATCAGGCGAAGTATCTAATACCAGAATTTCCCAGTCCGGTCACGCTTATTTCACTATCAAAGATGATACTAGCCAGTTGCGATGCATCATGTTTAGGAATGGTCTTGGAATGGACATGTTGACCGATGGTGCAGCAATTACAAGCCATGGCTATTTATCTTTTTACAATGCGCGTGGAAGCCTAGACCTAGTCACCGATGCCGTAGTAGCAGACGGCTTAGGCCCGCTATCACTTGAGTTCGAAAGACTAAAAGCGTCCCTAGAAAAAGAGGGGCTATTTGATAACTCTCGGAAGCGCGCACTGCCGCGGTTTCCTTCAACGATTGGTTTAGTAACTTCGCCACAAGGGGCTGTCTACCATGACATTTGTAACGTCTTAGCGAGACGCTATCCGCTTGCAGAGATCATCTTGTGCCCGACCACAGTCCAAGGTAACGAAGCTGAAAATGGTATCCGCAGGGCGTTACAATTTTTGAATGACGACGGACGTTCGGACGTCATCATCTTAGCAAGAGGAGGCGGTTCACTAGAAGAACTCTGGCCATTCAACCTGGAATCCGTGGCAAGGGCAATTTATGCCAGTCGAATACCAGTAGTCAGTGCGATAGGACACGAAACCGACTTTACCATTGCGGACCTCGTAGCAGACGTACGGGCAGCAACTCCTTCAGCCGCTGCAGAGCTTGTATCCCCAGACAAAACTACGCTCCAAGAGTCGTTGAACCGTTTGTGCGAACGGCTGCGTTCAAAAACGAATGCACAATTAGCTGAACACAAATTAGAACTTGCTGAATTGGTATCCTGTCTAGACAGTGGTCTCCCAAACATGGACATGCAACGGCGCGAGATCGATGACGCCCTACACCAAATGACCGTATTATTCTCTAATAACGTTAATGCTAGAATCGTCAATATTAAGACAACAGAGGCTCGCCTTGCCGTCCTAAACCCTGTATCGACGCTAAAAAGAGGATTTAGCGTAGTCGAAAAACTCGAAAAAGGAGACCTGATCTACAGCCCTAGTCAAGTGAAAATAGGAGACGGCTTAAGAATAACTGCGACAGACGGTTCCTATACAGCGATCGTGGGAACAAGATCCAAGAAAATCAAATCTCCATCGTCTAAAACTGTATCTGGAACCAGACTGTTTGATTAATCACCCTAGGATTATTCCTCTTGATTAGGCATAGTCAAATCGGGTTGTAGGTGAACTATTAAATACTAATATACGGTTTATGAAACAATAATCCTCCCATCTGAATAGCATTCAACCATCAATAAGTCCAAACATCGGTAATTCGCATAAATGAGATTCTTCATTTAACCACCATAGAGGGGACAATATGTCAGATAACCCAATCTCCAACCCATTAGAAGATATATCTACCTTATCATTCGAATCTGCATTCTTACGTTTGGAACAAACAGCTCAAACACTAGAATTGGGTAATTTAACATTAGACGACGCGGCCCGCCTCTATGAGGAAGGCATGAAGCTTGCTCATTACTGCAACAAATTAATATGTGAAACGCAACTCAAAATAGTTCAACTCAAAGATACATACGGTTCTGAAATATCTTCCAACTCAGGAGACGAAGAGCCAATTGATTAGAACAGATCTTCACCTACACACAAAGTATTCATCAGATTCAAACGCCTCCCTTGAATCTGTGATTAGCCGTTGTTTGAAAACCAAGCTGGACTGCGTGGCTGTTACCGACCATAACACCATTCAAGGTGCACTAGAAATTCAGAACATCGCACCGTTTAAAGTGATAATAGGTGAGGAAATTAAGAGCACTGATGGAGATATCATAGGTTTATTTCTGACAAAGCTTGTGCCCCCTGGATTGACTTCTAAAGATACGATATCTGCGGTAAAAAAACAGGGCGGTTTAGTTATGTTACCGCACCCATTTGATAGGGTGCGACCATCAGCCATCGGGGAAAAGGTCTTTAAGGAAATCGCGGCAGACGCAGATATCATAGAAGTATATAACTCCCGCAATATATTCAAGACCGATGATCAAAAAGCGGCAGTTGCTGCTCATACTAATAATCTAATTCCCGGAGTTTCTAGTGACGCCCACACGGCAGGTGAATTGGGGAGAACTTACAATTTTATGCCCGTCTTTGATTTGAACCCCAAAGCTTTCCTACAAGCTTTATCACAAGCTACGCTAGTAACTCAACGGACTAAATTGGTCCATAGGTTCGCCCCTGCCTACGCCAAATTCACTCGAGTTTTCCACTTATGACTCTGACGTTAGGCTGGTTTTCAACCGGACGAGGACCAGGAAGCTTTAGACTTCTAAATTTCATTTTAGACGAGATACGACGCGAGGAGATCGACATCGACATAAAGTTCGTCTTTTCTAATAGGATTTCTGGCGAAGGAACCGGTAGCGACAGATTCCACGGACTTGTCAAAACCAACAACATCCCTTTAATAACATACTCATCGCGGCAATTCAGGGCAAGATTTGAAGGGAGCACGACAGAGCGGCGAATAGCTTACGATCGAAATGTGATGAGTTTAATTGACGAATACAACCCGGAAATCTGCATTTTGGCAGGGTATATGCTGATAGTAGGACCTGAAATGTGTCGTCATTACACGATGCTCAATCTACACCCTGCTCTTCCTAATGGCCCAACAGGGACATGGACAGAAGTAATCTGGTCCCTGATTCAATCGTCCGCATCTGAAACAGGGGCGATGGTCCATATCGCCGTTGAAATTCTTGATCGGGGCCCAGTTGTCTCCTATTTCACGATTCCAATACGTGGGCCAAGGTTCGACGAAGAATGGGACGAAACTAATGGGAAAACTATCACCGAGTTGCGAGCCAACCCTGGTGAAGAACTACCATTATTCAAACATATCCGGAATGAAGGTTATTTGAGAGAATCCCATCTCCTGGCTGCAACCCTAAAAGCTCTATCAACAGGGGATGTTGTGATCAAAACTGATCGGATATTCGATTCTACAGGAATTCCAATACAAGGATTATCTTTATCGAGCGACATTGAAAACCGATTAAACCGATGCTGATCGCTAGTCTAAGTTCATATTGTCCCAGCCAACCCCGGCATAGAACTCAACCATAGGCTGAGATTCACTGATAGAGCGGATCACCCTGGCCAACCTATATTCGGTCAGACCTTTTGCTGGGTTATGAGGCACCGTTTTCTGACGGCGGCTTATCAAGAATCTCATCTACAATTCCGTATTCTAACGCCTGCGCCGGAGTTAAATAGTGGTCTCTATCTGTATCTCTGGCGATTTTATCGTAGTCCTGCCCTGTGTTTTGAGACAATATATTACGTATCACGTCCTGAACCCTCAGAATCTCTCGTGCTGCTATTTCGATGTCACTAGCTTGACCTTGAGCGCCACCTATTGGCTGATGCATATGTATCGTCGAATTAGGAAGTGCATAGCGTTTACCCTTCGCACCCGAACTTAACAGAATAGTAGCCATACTCGCTGCCATCCCTACACATATGGTAGAGACATCGCACCGCAAGAGTTTCATCGTGTCGTAAACCGCTAGACCTGCAGTTATCACCCCCCCAGGGCTATTGATATAAACATTTATATCTTTATCAGGATCTTCGCGTTCTAAAAACAGAAGCTGCGCGATTATAAGGTTTGCTGTTTGATCGACAATTGGGGTGCCAAGAAATACTATTCGTTCCCGCAGCAGGAGTGAATATATATCAAAAGCCCGTTCACCTCTAGGACCAGTTTCTATAACCATCGGTATGATATTTTCAGGACTGCTCTGCAACTTTAGTTCCTCCTGCTTCCTCTTGTTGTTTATTTGGTTCATCGGACGCACTTGGCACATCACCTACCGCTTCGTTTTGAACAATGTCTCCAAGTCTCTCCAGGGTTTTACGTGTACGAATCGATGATTCTACGGACGATCTTAAACTATCAGATAAATAAAATCGTTCAAGTTCTTCATTAGAATTATCTTGACCAGAAGCTGATCTCATCTCTTGGATGCTCTCGTCAATTTCATCTGATTCAACCGTGATTTTTTCCTCATCAGACAATTGTCTTAAAACCAACATTCTGTCCAATCGCTGGACCGCGTCTGGTCTTAGTTCTTCCTTGATTACATCTTCATTCTTACCGATTTGTTGCAGATAGGTATCTACATCCATACGTCTCATCTGAAGAGTACGGACCTGATCTTGCCACATATGATCAACTTCGCGGTCAATCATCATCTCAGGATATTCTATCGTAGAACTCTCGGTCAAAGGTTGCAGTGCACGCTCATAAAGATCATTCAGGGCCTGTTGTTCCATAGCTCTAGTCAGGTCTTCTAACACAAAATCTTTTAACGCCTCTAGACTCTCATATCCCGGCCCAACGCCTTTAGCAAATTCGTCATCGAGTTCTGGAGAATGCTTTTCTTTTATGTCATGAATCGTTACCTGAAACCTGCAGTCCTGTCCCGCTATAGTTGCATCAGAATGATCTTCAGGAACTTTTACCGTAAAGTTCAAATTGTCATCCTTTTTAGCACCTTCGACCCCAACGGAAAAGCCAGGCAGAGGAAGCTCATTCTCCATAGATGGAATATATTGTATTCCGTTATTGTTCAAGAATTGTTTGCCTTCTATTATCCCTTCGACGTCTATGTTAACTAAATCTCCAAACTGGACTGGACGTTCCACTGGTTCCCAAATAGCCTGTTCATCTCTTAGCCGTTCCAGAACTTGATCCAATTGATCTTCACCTACTGGGATCGTCTCAATCTCTAAATGTAGGTTTTGGTATTCACCTAACTCTACTTTTGGCTCTAGTGCTATAACTGCTTTTATAGAAACCGGATCTATTTCTGTTATATCCACGGCTGGAGAAAGATAGGGCTCAATCTGTTCGCTTTCTACCGCTTTGTCTACTGAATCATTTACCAAAGATTCTAGGGCTTCATGAAGCAGATGTTCTTTACCCAACATGCTCTCTACTATGGCACGTGGGGCCTTCCCTGGGCGAAATCCGGGAACTCGCACCTTGGTAACAACTCTTCGGTACGCTCTATCCAAGTACGGTTCTACGTCACTCGCATCTAGTTCTATATCAAGAACTACTTGTCTTGATTGTGTCTCACCGCGGGTGATTTTCAAATATAAATTCCTTTCCTTTGAGACGCTAGATTATATCACAGCCTGGAAATTAGCAGTAAATTTTGATCAACATCCAAAAGCAACTAAATATCGGACCTAGAAACCTCGTGCTAGACATCTGCTAGCTTTAATCCAAGTTCTGTCAATTGTTCGCGACTCACAAAATCAGGGGCACCAAAGAGAAGATCGGCACCGCTTTGTACTTTAGGAAAAGCTATAACATCTCTTATAGATGACGCTCCTGCCAAAATGGCTACAAAGCGATCTATCCCTGGGGCAATACCTCCGTGTGGAGGAGCGCCAAATTCAAATGCTCTAAGCAAATGCCCAAACCTCTCTTCAATTTCTATCGAGCTATATCCAAGGATTTCGAATATCTTCTCTTGAATCTTACTCTTGTGAATCCTGATACTACCGCTGGCAAGTTCATTGCCATTACACACCAAGTCATAAGCATTTGACTTTATTTCTGCTAATCGGTCTTCCATTTCTAATAAATCGAGTTGTTCTTCTTTCGGCATTGTAAAAGGGTGGTGCGAAGAATCCCATTTTTTTTGCACTGAATCCCAATTAAACAAAGGGAAATTGACCACGAACGCAAACGCCAGCGCATTAGGATCGGCCATCTCAAGACGGTCGCCCATCAAGTTACGCAACTGACCCAATGAATTGACAACATCTTGTTTTGGACCTGCAACAATTAGCAGCATATCTCCAGGAGATGCTGCCAAACGCGTTGCGATCGTTTTGATCTCATCCAGAGTAAGAAACCTAGAAGCAGGTGACCTAATTTGATCCATCGTAAGGGAGTTAATATCTGGCGCCTGATCCGATATTGCGATTGTGATAAGGCCAGAAGCTCCGTTGGACTTAGCAAATTGGACCAGTTCATCTTGCTGTCGTCGAGAGTAGTTGGCGCATCTAGGCGACGAGAACCCTTTTATAATGCCCCCGGCCTCTACCGCTGATGTAAAGACTCTGAATTGGGTTGTTTTTCCTACATCTGAAATGTCACGTAATTCCAAGGCAAATCTAAGATCTGGTTTATCAGTACCGAACCGATCCATCGCCTCATCGTAGTCTAAACGGGGGAAAGGGGTTGTCATGACTTTGCCTGGTGCCACAGAGGTAACCATTTGAATATAAAGCTGTTCAATTAATGAAAGAATTTCCTCTTGATCCACAAAACTCATCTCAAGATCTAACTGCGTGAATTCCGGTTGACGATCGGAGCGAGCATCCTCATCTCTGAAGCATCGGGCGATTTGAAAATAACGTTCGAAGCCGGCGACCATGAGAAGTTGTTTCAACTGCTGCGGTGATTGGGGCAAAGCATAAAAAGCGCCAGGCTTCAACCTACTTGGAACTAGGTAATCCCTTGCTCCTTCTGGTGTACTTTTTATCAGGATAGGTGTTTCTATCTCGATAAAGTTTTCTCTATCCAAGAAATCTCTGATAAATTTTACGACCTTATGTCTTAGGACAATGTTATCTCGCATCTTTGATCTTCTTAAATCGAGATATCTATAGGTGAGGCGCAGACTCTCGTCTACTTCTTGTTCCTCATTTATATAAAATGGAGGCGTCTTAGAAGGATTTATTACCTTTAGTTTAGAGGCTATAACTTCTACTGTACCGGTCTTCATTTGAGAGTTTTCGGTGCCTTCCGGCCGCGCCTCTACGATTCCATCAATCTGTAAAACCCATTCAGGGCGCACGTCTTGAGCTATCTTGTGAATATCAGGCACAGTTTCAGGATTCACTACAATTTGAACCAGTCCCGAACCGTCCCGCAGGTCAATGAAAATAATCCCACCATGATCCCGACGGCGATGTACCCAACCAGCAAGATGAACGCATGTCCCTATAGCCGAAATTTCTACGGTCCCACAACCAGTTCGGTCACGCACGGAT
Organism: SAR202 cluster bacterium AD-804-J14_MRT_500m; assembly: GCA_009391275.1. The sequence goes on from VEXF01000007.1 coordinate 53,659, forward strand.
CCCTCCAAATAACTTTAATAAATATTTCAACAAAGTGCACCACGTTAATTTCGATTTAAGCTCAACTTCCCAATAGATTATAAGAGAGGTTTATATGCCCTTCAACGGTATGCCGTGCTTTGTGTAAATCCAAACATGATTATCCGTTGAGGAGTGCAGCGGTCGTAACAGTCACAATTAAACCAATTTAATGCGACGCACTAAACGACCTAGATTAAGCCGACTAGTTTGTCAGATGAAGAGGGTGGTATCTTGACACCACATTCATTGCCCCTGTGTATTGCTACAGGGGAATTGCTCTTTATCAATGCCGATAAACTTGGCAAAGAAGGATTTGATATTTTATGCCAACCAATGGTTCTCCCTTCACAAACGCCACATATAAGAATCGTAAAACTATACCCTATGTTACATTCGGGCTCATCGCTATATGCTCATCGGTGTTCTTATATGAAATTTCGCTCGCTGGAATTGGGTTTTCCACAACACCACCGGACCTTATTAAATTCTTCTATCGTTGGGGCTTCATACCGAGTCATCTGAGCATAAATGTTTTTAGCGGGTATCAACCCTTGCAAAACCATGCGATTGTATCATCGACTTTCCCCCCAGCAGCTATAACAATGTTTTCATCCATGTTTGTTCACGCCGGATGGATGCATTTTTCAGGTAATATTTTGTTTCTGTGGGTCTTAGGCGATAACGTGGAAGATCGGCTTGGTCATCTGAAATTTTTAGCATTCTACCTCGTAACCGGCAGTGCAGGAACTCTATTGCATTCAATATTCGACCTAGAATCCGCGATTCCTTTAATAGGGGCGAGCGGCGCGATATATGGTATCGCAGGAGCGTACGTTGTCATGTTCACCAGAAATCTCGTACCGATTGTAATCTGGTTTATTTTTCCTAACATTCAAGGACTCGGATTCTCAGATTCTATCAATGGGAATATCTCATATCTGGCCCATACTGGGGGGTTCGCTTTCGGAGTGGTAGCCACGATCTCATATCAGGTTGCAACCGGCGGTCATCTATTCTTTGGCCGGCCCAAGAATTAGGATCGTCCTCTCCTGAGATTCCTGCGAAATCGAATATACTTACCTAATTAGATATTAAAAGGCAGGACAGATACCAAAATTGCTACCTATAGGTGACGTAGATGTTCGAAGAAGCACCACACCGTACATTACGTATGTATTAATATGCGTAAATATTGTGGTGTTCCTGTACGAGTTGTCCATAGCTGGCTCACTCATCACCGACTCAATACTGGTTACCCAATTTTTTTATAAATGGGGAGCTATTCCAGTGGAATTAACACATGGTGACAATATAAAGTATCTGTCTTTTTTGGTAACGGATGGTAATACGGTAAAACGCGACATCATTGATATAAGTTCACCGATTCACGCTTGGCTTACGATTTTTTCGTCAATGTTCATACACGGGGGGTGGTTGCATATCTTGGGCAACATGCTGTTTTTATGGGTCTTCGGTGACAAAATAGAGGATAGGTTTGGACATATTAGATTCTCGGTGTTCTACATGGTTGCAGGCGTTGCCGCGGTTGGAGCGCAAGTCGCTTTAAACCCTGACTCACAAGTACCTATGATCGGTGCAAGCGGCGCGATTTCCGGGGTTACTGGCGCATACTTAATATTGTTTCCGTTCAGCAAAATTCGGACATTGTTGATGTTTGGGTTAATTATGGTCGTACATTTACCAGCGATCTTAGTACTAGGCATTTGGTTTCTACTCCAAGCATTTCAGGGCGTAGGTTCTTTAGGAGAAATTGGCGGTGGTGTTGCATATTGGGCACATGTCGGTGGGTTCTTAATTGGAATGGTATGCGGCATCGTTTATAGAATAATTCGCAACGAAGGATTATGGCCAGTCCAACGACGAAATCCCTGGGATAACTTCCCTCCAGGATACCTCAATTACCGTTGATTATTGTTTTCAATTTCTAATCTTCTGAACGATCGCCGTTAAAACGTGTATAACCCGATACTAAACTTCAATAAGTCATCGCTCTCTTGACAAGTAATGTGACGGTGGGCGGTTTCGTCATTCCGTACAACTTCTGGTGCCGTTTCAGTGAAAGTGTTTATCATGGCTGGCAAAATATCACAAGCAAAATATAATCAGGTCGCTGTCCCGGATGTGGTAGTCACACGACTGCCACAATATGCTAGCGTACTGCCCGCGATTTCACGATCCGGCCCGTTAATATAGTAAGTTCCCAACTGCTTTGCGATCACGTCTACTTAACTCCTGCGCAAATAAGGACAATCTTAGCAATCTGGGCAGATTCGGCAAACAAGAACGGGGATATAACGTGAAATATCTCATCAATAAATTAAAACAGATCTTAGGACTTGCCCAAAAATGGAATGCGTACATAACCGGACTTTTCATTACGGCCAACGATCTAGCATTTTATTAACTTGGAGACCAATCAATTTAAGGGATTAGCGCACGAATATCATAGCTAAAGTAGTAGCTACGAATCAAAATAAGTAACATAGATGGCAACCACGAACTCACAAATCACCCCGCCTTACTACGGGTTATTTGAGGCAGTAGTCTGGGAACCCGCCTTAGGACGCCGTCTTCTAGACACCCCTAACCGGGTCTGCGCTCGACGTAGCTGAGTAAGGGCTCTCTGCAAGTCCCCGTCAGCGCCCCGGTTCGCGATTGCTTCTTGGGCTCTTGCGACTGCGGCTTTAGCCCGTTCTTCATCTATTTCATCGCTACGCTCCGCAGCGTCTGCTAAAACTTGTACACGGTTTGCCATTACTTCTAAAAACCCGCCTGATATGGCAAGGTATGTCAAATCTCCATTTTTGTTTATCGCCAGCTCTCCAGGTTGAATCATAGTCATAAGCGGAGCGTGATGCGGAAGTATGCCAAGTTCTCCGTTGATTCCTGGAACTTGGACAGAATCTACATCGTCTGAGAATATCACTCGCTCGGCAGTAATAATTTCGAGTCGCATGGTCGTCATAATTTGTTTTTTCTCTGCGGGTTTCTAGGAAGCGTCATCTGACATTGAAGAGGCTTTCTCCAACACTTCATCAATGGACCCCACCATATAGAATGCTTGCTCTGGGACATCATCGTGTTTACCTTCCAAGATTTCAGAAAATCCGGCGATCGTGTCTCGTAAGGCCACATATTTGCCTGGGATACCGGTAAACGTTTCGGCAACGAAGAAAGGCTGAGTCAGAAACCTCTGAATCTTCCGGGCCCTAGCAACGGTAAGTTTATCCTCTTCCGACAATTCCTCTACGCCTAAGATGGCGATTATATCCTGAAGATCGCGATATCTTTGTTGAACCTCAATCACTCTTCGAGCCACTGCGTAATGTTCTTCACCAACTATTCCTGGTTGTAGCACATTGGAGAACGACGCCAGAGGATCAACAGCTGGATAAAGTCCTTGAGCCGCGAGCGAGCGCTCCAATGCCACAACGGCGTCCAAGTGACCGAAAGTGGTAACAATACCTGGGTCAGTGTAATCGTCAGCAGGAACGTAAATGGCCTGAAAGGACGTAATTGACCCTTTCTTCGTAGAAGTGATGCGTTCTTGTAACGCTCCCATTTCAGTGGCTAAGGTCGGCTGGTAGCCCACCGCAGACGGCATCCGTCCTAACAAAGCGGACACTTCCATTCCGGCCAGAATATATCGGTATATATTGTCTATAAAAAGCAGGACATCACGACCTTCTTCATCTCTGAAGTATTCGGCCATAGTCAGCCCCGTGAGTCCTATACGAGCACGAACCCCTGGAGGTTCGTTCATTTGCCCAAATACCATCACGGTGTTGTCCATCACGCCCGATGCCTGCATTTCTCTCCACAAATCATTGCCCTCTCTCGAGCGTTCTCCCACTCCAGAAAAAACCGATACCCCTTTATGTACAGCCGCAATGTTCCGTATCAATTCCTGGATTATCACCGTTTTCCCAACTCCCGCCCCACCATACGCTCCGACCTTACCTCCCTTGACAAAAGGCGTAACTAAATCGAACACTTTAATCCCAGTTTCTAATAATTCTGTAGCCGTCAGCTGTTCTTCAAACGAAGGTGGTGGACGGTGAATAGGCCAGCGTTCTTTAGTTTCCACTGGTCCGAGATTATCCAAAGGATCCCCTGTGACGTTAAATAACCTACCGAGTGTTTCCGGTCCTACTGGAACAGGAACCGCACCGCCGGTATCTGTAACTTCAGTGCCTCTTGCTAACCCTTCTGTAGGTCCAAGAGCTAGGCAACGAACACGGTTATTACCGACGTGTTGCTCAACTTCTAATACAAGTTTCTCCCCTTCATTTTCTAGATTCAATGCATTAAACAACCCCGGGAGTTCATCCGATGGAAACTCCACGTCGACCACCGTCCCAATAATCTGGACTATCTTTCCGTTGGCCATCCTAGTCCTCCCGTGTACTAACTTTTTTCTGATGCGCAATAGCCGGATCTAGCTATAGCCTAACTAGCCTTCTAGGGCTGCGGCGCCTCCAATAATATCTAACAATTCTGATGTGATGTTATCCTGTCTGACCCTGTTTAGATCGAGAGTAAGGTCATCCACCATCTCATTGGCGCTATCGGTAGCATTTCGCATCGCTACCATTCTTGCTGATTGTTCAGAAGCATTTAACTCAAGCAAGGCATGAAATATCTGCATTTCGACAAACCTGGGCAATAAGCCGTCTAACACGGCCGATGCCGATGGCTCGTAAATATACCCTACCCTCGCATCTACAGGTATGTCCGCAGGTTCTACCGGGAGTAATCGCTTAATAGTGGGAACTTGCGAGACCGTGGACACAAATTGCGGGTATGCCAGATAAACTTCATCAATTTCAGCCCTTTTATAATCGTTGAGCACCATTTGAGATATAGGCAATATATCATCAACGCCAGGCCTGTCTGTTATGTTTGTATAGACTGCCTTCACTTCCTGATTTGCACGGATCATGAAGTCTCGCCCTTTCCTCCCTACTGCAATTATACGAACAGGAGTGGGCCTCTGCCTTAAAATAAACTGTGCGAGAGCGCGATTCATGTTTCCATGAAGTCCGCCACACAATCCACGATCTGGTGTCATGTGAAGAACCCCAATGTTTTTTACCGTCCTGTGTGCTAACAGGGCGTTGGCGTCTTCTTCTTCTTCTGGTTGGGCTTCCAAGTTAGCCATCACTCGCTGGATCATCTCAGAATAGGCCCGCCCAGCCATTACAGCGTTTTGCGCACGCCTCATCTTTGAGGCAGCAATCAACTCCATTGCATGTGTGACTTTCGCCGTATTCTCGACACTTCTGATACGGCGGCTAAGAAGCCTTAAACTAGGCATGCGAATCTTCCCTCAACAAAGTGAGCAAGTACCCCTTATTCTGATGCATCGAAAGTACTCTTAAAGTCTTGAATAGCCTGTTTCAATGCTCCTTCGACCTCTGTTGAAATCTCCCCAGAGGCGATTATTTCTTTTTCAATTTCTGAATGAGCGGTATCCAAATATCGGCCAATTTGCTCTTCGAACTCTCTGACCTTTGAAATCGGGATATCGTCCAAATAACCGTTGTTTAGTGCATAGAATATTGAAGCCTGTCGTCCAACCGATTGGGTCTGATATTGCGGTTGTTTAAGTAGCTCGGTGCTCCTTTGACCACGCTCTAATTGAGCTCGTGTCGCCTGATCTAAATCAGCGGTCCCGAATTGAGCAAACGATGCGAGTTCACGATACTGCGCTAGGTCTAACCGCAATCTGCCAGCCACACGTCGGATGGCGCGAGTTTGCGCGGCACCTCCAACCCTAGATACTGAGAGACCTATGTTGACGGCTGGCCGTATACCAGCATTAAATGCTTCTGGCTCAAGGTAGATTTGTCCGTCAGTGATCGATATAACATTGGTCGGTATATAAGCGGACACATCACCCGCTTGTGTCTCAATCACTGGCAGTGCCGTGAGTGATCCCCCACCAAACTCTGGTGCTATCTTGGCAGCCCGTTCCAAAAGTCTGCTATGTAGATAGAAAACATCCCCCGGGTAGGCCTCTCGTCCAGCAGGTCGACGCAGAAGAAGCGACATCTGTCTATAAGCCCAAGCATGTTTTGTTAGATCGTCATATATTATAAGCGCTTCGCGCCCACTTTCCATCAATTCTTCGCCCATAGCACATCCCGCATAAGGAGCGATATATTGAAGTGGCGCTGGATCTGAGGCATTAGCTGCTACGACAATTGTGTGCTCCATGGCCCCATATTCTTCTAAGACAGAGACCACTTGAGCAACTTTGCCCTGTTTTTGCCCTATTGCGACATATATGCAAAGAAGGTCTTTGCCTTTTTGGTTGATTATGGTATCCACCGCAATAGCTGATTTGCCAGTAGACCTATCCCCAATAATCAATTCCCTTTGGCCTCTGCCAATAGGTATCATTGCATCAATCGCCTTGATACCCGTTTGAACTGGGGTATCTACAGATTGTCTCATAACAACATTGGGTGCTATTCGCTCTATTGGGCGAGTTCTGGTAGTTCCCACAGGACCTTTGCCATCTAATGGTCTTCCCAACGCGTCCACGACCCGTCCTATCATTTCTTCCCCAACAGGGACTTCAATGATTCTCCCTGTGGATTTGACGGTGTCACCTTCTTTTACCGCGTTAGGGTCTCCCATAACAGCAGCGCCTACGGTGTCTTCTTCTAAGTTAAGGGCAAGACCCAATATCCCTCCGGGGAACTCTAGTAATTCGCTATAACGAACACCTTGCAATCCTTGTACACGGGCTATCCCGTCACCCGTCTCTACAACGGTACCCACATCTACGATCTGGAGGTCACCCTCGAAACCTTCGATCTGCTGTCTGATGACAGAAACTATGTCTGAGCCTCGCGTTGTCATGTTCTAGCTTCCTCGTTTCTTTAGGACTGTGCTCGCCTCATTGAGGCAGCCTCCAGTTCGTTTTTCAAGCTTAACAGCTTGTTCTTCGTGCTACCATCCAAGAGCTTATCACCCACTCTGATGATCAGGCCTCCGAGGATAGAAGTGTCTACCACTGTTTCCAGCACAACTTCTTTATTAATCATCCTGCGCACGTATTCCATGATTC